>NZ_JAKZGV010000119.1:0-767 GCF_022557375.1 Shewanella sp. MM_2022_3 | reverse complement strand
GTCCTATCAATGCTCCCTATTCATACATGATTTAATTTAAATTAACCTCAAAGGATCTTAATGTTATGATTTTAATTGCATTTAATCATCTGCTTAAATAATCATGGTATGATTTGTCATTTATTGAAATCAACATTACGAGCAACAACTTCAGATTGGTTAACTGCTCATTTTAAAGTATTGATTATGATTCGAAGGCACCTTTTAATTTATCTAAGTAAAAGGCACCTAGTTAATGCGAGGATTAAAGCGTTGAAGTGGCTAAATATCGATGACAAAGATATTTTGTGATAGGTTAATTTTGAATTAAGTTAGTTAGCATTTTCAATGCTTCATTTTCTCCATCACTTAGACTTACTTTTGTATCGCATCGTGGATCTGTTTTTTGTAGTGCTTTGATCATTTCACGAGTTAATGGTATTGGGGCACAACCATGATTTTTTTCGCAAATTAGGTCCCATTTATTTTCTGCTTTGGAATGACATTCAAAACAATTACCACCAAATCGGTTAGTTACGTCTTTGAATCCTCTCGTTAGGACAGTTGTTCCATTTTTTGATACATTTAAATCAAAAAATTCCCAATCATTAGTTTCTTTATTTGTCCCTTTAGCTCTTTTAATCATAATCTCTGTCGGTACTAGTTGAATGACTGTTCCTTCTGGATACTCTCCACCAGATATGCTATTTGCAATTACAAGCGTTTTCTGTAGAGCCTCTTTACCAAGATAGTTATCAACGTAGAAATCCCTAACTCCACTTAAATCC
>NZ_JAKZGV010000118.1:0-907 GCF_022557375.1 Shewanella sp. MM_2022_3 | reverse complement strand
ATTAATGGTTGTTGTGATTCAGACCAGACCATGGAAATAATTCCTCGAGCACCATAGCTGTTGGCACCAGTACGGTCAGCAATTTCCCATCCCGTAGGAAGTACCAATCTAAGCATGTTATCTGCAACTTTATTCCCCATCATCCAATTTTTTAACTGTTCTTTGGATTGAGTTGATAAAATATTACCGAGAAGTAATTTGTTAAAGTTGGCTGCCATTGCATTAGCCGTCGATGTATCTCTTAAGTCTCCCTCTGGATTTGTATTGAGATCTGGTTCATAACGATCGGCTCTGGTTATATCATCTCCCATTGAACGCAGAAATGAAGTAATGCCTTCAGGACCGCCAGATTTTTTATCGCAAAATTAGCCGCGGTATTATCACTGTAGGTCATAGTCGCTTTACAGGCATCTGCTAATGTCACTTTTTTGCCTATAAATTCTTTCATTACTGGTGAATGGCTAACAACATCTTGTTCATTTATCATCATTGCATCGTCTAGCGATACTGCATTTTTATCTACTTCAGATAGCACAATGGCACAAGCTAAGGCCTTAATAGTACTATTTGTCGAAAACCGTTCGTCACCGTTAATTGAATATACGTTATTTGAGCTGTTTTCTATAACAGACACACCGATATTCCAGCCTTGGCGCTCAAATTCATTAACGGTTTGTTTTACACTTAAAGGACTTGCATTCGAATTTGAAATACTCATCAAGCAAATGGCAATAACGTTGTCTTTTTGTAATCATTAAATTTCTTTAACATGTTATTTTTCTCTATCCTTATTAAATATTTTTATCATCATAATAATGATTAATTGTGGCGAAATTATGGCTAAAATAAGATTTATAGTGACATTAAAAAATATTATCAGCTTACCCCAATCGAATACCAAACAAGC
>NZ_JAKZGV010000117.1:0-955 GCF_022557375.1 Shewanella sp. MM_2022_3 | reverse complement strand
AAGGGTACTTAGATGTTTCAGTTCCCCTCGTTTGCCTCATTAAGCTATGTATTCACTTAATGATGACCGCTTATGCGGCCGGGTTCCCCCATTCGGACATCGTTAGCTCAAATGCTTGTTACTAGCTCGCCAACGCTTTTCGCAAGTTACTACGTCCTTCATCGCCTCTGACTGCCAAGGCATCCACCGTATACGCTTAGTCGCTTAACCATACAACCCAAATAGGTTTCACTTACGTGAGCCACTTGAATTGTTGCGACCAGCTGGTTTTACTTGTCTCATCTTCGACCAAGAAGATGGACTCGCCTTAGACTTGAATATTCAAGACACTTAACAAGTGTTTTAAGAACTCAATTTTTTTCGTATTAACACAACGACAGACATCATTGTATTAATTACTATCAGCTTTCCAAATTGTTAAAGAGCGGGCTTAAAAAAGCCAAAGATAATGTTTAAGTTTATCTTTGGCATCTCTAACCATAATGCAGTAAATGGTGGAGCTATGCGGGATCGAACCGCAGACCTCCTGCGTGCAAGGCAGGCGCTCTCCCAGCTGAGCTATAGCCCCATTTACATGCAGTGCGAGTAAATAAGATGTTCCAAACCTCTTAAAGGATTGGTTTGCCAATCATTTCTTATCAAGGCGGACAGTGGCGACGTTTAGTTCACTAAACGAGTCACTTTCCAACGCTGAGAAGGAAGGATTGGTGGGTCAGAGTGGACTTGAACCACCGACCTCACCCTTATCAGGGGTGCGCTCTAACCAGCTGAGCTACAGACCCATCTTTTACTCTATCTTTTATCAAGCAAATCTGTGTGAACACTCAACAAACATCGAGTTAGTCGTATAGGTAAGGAGGTGATCCAGCCCCAGGTTCCCCTAGGGCTACCTTGTTACGACTTCACCCCAGTCATGAACCACAAAGTGGTGAGCGCCCCCCCGAAGGTTAAGCTA
>NZ_JAKZGV010000115.1:0-1089 GCF_022557375.1 Shewanella sp. MM_2022_3 | reverse complement strand
AATAATGGTTTTAAGTTCGAGTTTACTAGTTTTTTGATCGTTAAATTATTAAATCATAGTTAATGCCTAGATATGCTAATAAATTAATTGAAAAATAAAGCATATATAATAACAGGCATAATGGAAGTTAGGTTGACTGTTAAAAATGCTAAAGGAAGTATCTTAAGGTATTGCATTGCTTGCATGCCAAATAAAGATAAAATATTCAGAGCTATAACAATTAATGCACTCACACTTGCTATATTTATCAGTAAAGAGAGTACCAGTGTTTGTTGTACTAATGATAAGTCGTCATATATCCCCGCATTAGTAATATCAATTAGTGCAGCCTCCCGATTTGCTAAGGTTTTTGCAATCCATGCATGTGTGATAACATCAGCAGCCATAGATGTAAGCCCTAAATCCTTAAAGAGTAGTGTTGGGTAGTGTGTCAGATAGCTCCAGTCGATATTAAACTTATATGCTGAACCTTTTATCGCTTCAAAAAACATAATGGTAATTGCTTTATTGGCAGTAAGTTTACTTGCTCCCACTAGGTACTGCATTAGATATGAAGATAATTTTTTTGGTTCGGATTTATCGTGAGTACTTTTATCTAAATTTTTTATCGATAAACTAGAATTTCTGATACTGATGGGGATGGAAATGACGATTATCAAAGAGGGCAATGCAATACTAGCTATTAGAATTTGATATATAGGTATACCTAATGAAGAGAGTGAAATACAGCTAATGCCTCCAGCAGAACTAAGCCCAAGTAATAAAACTATGAATCGATCACATTGTGTAAGCTTTAGTTTTTCAGCTTTCAAAAAAAGTAATAAGTTTGAACAACCTAATAAGAAGGTTAAACCAAAAATTTTTTGATTTAGTGGCATTGTTGACTTGCTTAATGAGTAATGTAGCTTTTGGTTAATAAGGAAGTGGCAAATTCCAAGCAGTGCACAGATCAATATTGCACCAGGAGCTATATCACTGAGAAACTGTTGCGTAATCTTAAAGTGTTCTGGAAACTGAATAATAAATTTATTTTTAATGAAAAAGATTGTGACGATAATGAACACCGTTAATATCTGTAATATTTGTATG
>NZ_JAKZGV010000114.1:0-1123 GCF_022557375.1 Shewanella sp. MM_2022_3 | reverse complement strand
ATTCAATGCTGTCTTTTAATATGAAGTCAAGCTTATATTTTTTTACGGACTTATTAATTTCTGGATATGTATTGTTTACTTCGTTTATGAATGAGTTGATATCTTTTAAGTACACGTCAAGCGTGTTCAAGTTACTATAAATAAATCCTAGTGGGTTATTTAATTCGTGGGCAACACCGGCTGCAAGTTGACCAATTGCCGCCAATTTTCCTTCTTTCGCTAAACTGTTTTCAATTCTTTTTTGTTGTGCAAATAAACTGTCGCGTTCAGCTGCAATATGGCGATAGTCTCTCAATGTGAGTGTGTTTGCGATAAAACTACAGTAGTTTGATATGATAGATTGCGCTCCAGAGTTAAAGCTATAGTGCTCTTTTTTTAGTAAGATGATTGCATAATCACTGTTGTTAAATTTTACAGGCTGAATTAATGCTGATGTCGCTTGGGGCAATAGGCGTTTTAGTGTGCTTGACCAATTAGAGGTAGAGTCTAAATTGATCACTGTTGTTTCTCTAAATTCAAATTTTACAGTTTTAGTATTTTCGAATGTAATGTGTTTTCCAATTAGTTCCTCATGTGTGCATGCTAAAATACTCAGCTCAGTACTTTCTGGGTTGCAAGTTACGATTAATTGAAGATCAGGTTTTAGCTCCTGTTTGACTAGTGAAAATAAGACGCTAAAGGGCATAGCTTGGTCTATGTTTTCCGTCAAAGCTTGCATCGATTTTGAAATTAAATTATTGAGTATTTTAAACTCTAATAATTCCTGATTTTCTGCTCTTAATTGTATCAGCAATTGCTGTTGGTCATTTTTATTCATTCAATAGTCCAAATTGCACAGCTAACTTTATAAGAGTATTAGTCGTTTTGACACAGTTGAAAGAGAGCACGTATGTCAACGTTACAAATGCTAATCGAAGGGATGAAAGTTAGCTTTGTATCAACACTGAGTATAGCTTCGTTTAGCTTGCCAATAATCACCGCAATGGTCATAGGGATGATAACTGTTGAATATTTTCGCTCCTGTCGGACTTTTAACATCACAGCGTGGGCATTTTACATGTATTCAGGGAGTCATATATTTAATTCATCCCATTGATCTATAATGTTTATAAGCTTTAGTTTG
>NZ_JAKZGV010000113.1:0-1160 GCF_022557375.1 Shewanella sp. MM_2022_3 | reverse complement strand
ATAGACTTAATCATTTTAAAAATTGGTTTGAAATTGGCGAATTTTCTCATGCGAAATTATCACCTAACTTGCATTCAACCTTGGCTCTGAGAATAAAACTTTACGAAGGCATAATTGTTTCTAATAATGCGTTTGAGCGTTTGAGATTTTTATTTTTAATGCCAAGTTTGAATACTTCAGAGTTGCTATTAATTTTTTTAGGAGCAAGAGTTAGTTTGGTAAATCGTAAAGTTCAAAGGTTTAAAATGCTAATTAAAAGAATAAAACATAAATTGATCAATTAAAATACAATGGTGTTTGATATGTTAAGGCGACTAGCTCCATTGGTTCTTACCTTTATGGTTTTTTTTCTCTATTATGCCCAGTTCATCAGTATCAGTGTATGTAATTTTTTAGTTGTTTTAATTTCTACTATTGTTTTGTTTAATGTTTCACGTATTCCCGCACTGCAGTTAATATTGTGCTTTTGTTATTTATTTCCTTTTTATACACTTGCATATACTAATTTTGGATTTTCAATTAGTGACTATTCTCGTTTTCAGACAGAATATTTGTTTTCTCAGTTTTTATTTGTTCATTCATTGTTCTTTTCTGGGATTGCTATTGCAATAAAATCGTCGAAAAGTGTGGTTTATTTATCTTCAAGTATTAAAAAATATAGAAATGATTATGTTTTTTATGCTTCGCTTATAATGATTTTGACAGGATGCTTTTTATTTCGCGGCGTAAATATTTTCACAACATCAAATCCATACGAAGCATATGTTAATAATTTAAGTGTTGAGTCTGGCTTGCCTGAGTATTTGCTGGTGATTATTTTTCTTTCTTTTTTGTTTAAGCCACCATTCAAAGCCTCAAGTTTTGTTTTCTTCGTTGTCGTTTCTTTTTATTGTTATAAGTTAATTACTTTAGGGTATCGTGTTCAATTTTTGATGGCTTTTCTGCTAGTTTTTATTTTGTTGTTTGAAACGTTTTTAAAAAAATATTATGCATTATTTTGTTTTTTTGTTGGTTTCATTGTATTTTCTTCACTTGGATATCTCAAAGATGGTGGCCTAAACAACTTTGACTTAGCTCATCTAATTTTTGATACCTCTCCAGGGTTTGTGCTTTCACATCATACCGGCGTGATTTATTCGTCTTTAGCTATTCTAGGAAAT
>NZ_JAKZGV010000112.1:0-1173 GCF_022557375.1 Shewanella sp. MM_2022_3 | reverse complement strand
GGAAAGTTGTTTGAATTAAATAAAAACAAACTAAAACTTATTAAAGAAAATATTATAGATATTGAACAAAAAAATGCAGACACTATTATACTATCCTCAGAAGATGGTCTTTTTGAATTTAATGGAAATATTATAAAAAAAATAGACAATCGCCCATTCTCACAACTAGGAAAAAACCATCAAAATATATACGGAATTTCAGAAAACTCTATAGTTGACATTACTTCAACAAAAAAAATAGGTTTGATACCAGCATTCGCTCCAGACAAAAACACTTATTTTTATATAAATAAAAGCTACTTTACATTTGGCAGTATTGACCAAGGTTTTTCGATTATAAAAAAGCAAAACAATCTAGTAAAGCAAACTACTCTTGTTAACAACAGCATTTGGCATTTAACTAAAAATGAAAATAGTTTTCTCGTTTCATCGGATTCAGAATATATAACTCTTTTTGATGAAAACTTCCAGAAAAAAAAGGACTTCAATACACATACCGTAGGATATAAATATGCAGTATTGATCGGGAATAACCTTTTTTACGGAACGAGGCATGGTTTGTTTTTACAAAATAATGAATCAGTTACTATGCTTAGTTCAGAAACTATCTCATCATTATCCCAAAGTGATGATGGTTCGCTTTTATCTGCGGGCACACCTAATGGAAAGATATTAATAATAAAAAACTCTAGTATAATAAAAACCATTGACACAAAAAGAAACGAGCCAATTTTTGATATAGAAATAATATCTGAAAATTTACTTTACGTTGCAAGTCAAGGTGGTTTAAGAAAATATGAAAATAGCAATGAGACTATAATTAGCGAACAATTAACCTATAGTATTGAAAAAGATAAAAATAATATTTTATTTGGTACATCCACAGCACTAATGCGTTATAACCCATTAACTGAAAAAAATGAAAAAATACTTTCTAACAATAAAGAAATATATTCAATTGTGAATGATGCTGATTTCATCACACTATCTTCACTAGGTGAGGTAATTGTTTACAACAAGAATAACCAGACTTCATACACGTTGAATACATCAAATGGAAGTCAATATGAGTATAACTCACCCAGCGCAATAAGAATTAATGATGTTATTCTATTAGCAGGTGTAAATGGGATAAGTATTGTATCTCCAGAAGAAGTTACACATTATATAAAA
>NZ_JAKZGV010000111.1:0-1173 GCF_022557375.1 Shewanella sp. MM_2022_3 | reverse complement strand
GTCAACAACTTCTCAGATATTCAGTATGTTAGACTATGTACGATTTTTTTCTGGTAAAAATAATTCCGGTACAAGAGTTTTGCTTTATCTGATGCTGAGAATGAATAATCAGATATTAAAGTCTCAGTATGGTTTTAATAAGTGCCATTTATTAACTGGTTTGAATGTTAGCTTTTCATGTATTCCTTTTGACACAATGCCATACTGTACATCATTGGCTGGGCATAATCCAAAATATTGGGATCTTGTCGAAAGCATCGAGCAAGTAGGAAGAGAACATGAGTTATTGATCAGGAAAATAAAGAATAATGTCGAAAGACATTCTATCTTATACACTCCATTGTCAGATTTAAATGAGTTTAAAAATATTGAGCTTTTAAAAAACAACTATAATAAAAAGATTTATAGAAAACATTATGAAAATAGAGAGATGCTCATTGAAAATGAGCATGCATTTATAAATGGTTATGAAAAAGATACATTGTCAATTATAAATAACCTGATGGAATATTCAAACTCTGGAATTCTAGGTTATTCAAATGCTGTGGAACGCTGGGTAAAAGATAGTTCAAGAATAATAGATGATGAGGTAAAACTTGCTGCGCTTAAAGGATTGTTTGAGTGCTCAAAAGTTGCACTTATATATGGTGCTGCAGGTACAGGAAAGTCTACAATGGTTGATCATGTTGCAAACTATTTTGGGAGTAACAGCAAGCTATTTTTAGCTCATACAAATCCAGCTATAGATAATCTTAAACGTAAAGTTTCAGCTCATCAAAATTCGATATTTAGAACGATTAGAAGTCATAGTTATAAGGGTAAAGAAAATATAGAGTATGATTTGTTGATAATTGATGAATGTAGTACTGTTAGTAATTCAGATTTCTTAAATGTCATTGAAAATACAAAATACAAGTTGCTATTGCTAGTCGGTGATGTTTTTCAGATAGAGTCAATAGAATTTGGTAATTGGTTTAGTGTGATACCGTCATTTATTCCACAGACTTCAGTTTTTGAGCTAACGACACCATTTAGAACGAAAAATAAATCGCTTTTAGGTTTTTGGAATAAAGTTAGGAATATTGATGATGATATTGCAGAAGTTATTGCTAGAAATCAGTATTCATCTGTTTTGAATAGTTCCTTATTCGAACCATTAGGGAAGGATGAAAT
>NZ_JAKZGV010000110.1:0-1198 GCF_022557375.1 Shewanella sp. MM_2022_3 | reverse complement strand
CATGGATAATGGAATGGACCCATCCACTTTAAATCGGCCTCGCAATGGGCCACGATGTAGTCGCTAAAACTCATCAGAAAGAGGACGGGTCCACCTATGAAGATTACTACAATCGGTTTAGATATCGCAAAGTCTGTTTTTCATGCTGTTGGCGTCGATAAAGCAGGCAAGTTAATTAAAAAGAAAATGCTTAGACGCAAAGACTTGCTGCCCTTTGTCGCTCAAATTGAGCCTTGTCTGATTGTGATGGAAGCCTGTAGTGGCGCAAATTACTGGACCAGAGAATTTGAGCTGTTGGGCCACAGCGTCAAGTTAATTGCTCCTCAATTTGTCGTGCCTTTTCGGCAAGGTAACAAAAATGACTACAATGATGCTTTAGCCATCGCGGAGGCTGCGCAGCGACCCAACATGCGGTTTGTAAAACCCAAAAGCGTCGAGCAGCAAGATGTGCAACTGCTCCACCGAATGCGCGAACGATTAACTAAGCAATCAACAGCCTTAATCAACCAAGTGCGAGGTATGTTAGCTGAATACGGCATCGTGATAGCCAAAAGTAAATCGGCTTTTAAAGTACAGTTTCCTGAGATTTTGACTAACGAAACCAATGCGCTGACTACCAAAGGTCGAACAATTTTTTATCAGTTATATGAAGAGTTTACAGATATAGAAAGACGGCTTAAGGATTGTGATACCCAAGTACTCACTGAAACGAAAAACAATGTGATTTGCCAGCGTTTAGAGACTATCCCAGGTATTGGTCCCGTCACCGCTACGGCCTTTTATGCGGCTGCTGGAGAGGGTAAAGACTTCAGTAATGGTAGACACTTTTCAGCTTGGTGTGGCTTGGTTCCCAAGCAACACAGCAGCGGAGGTAAAGATAACCTCCTTGGGATAAGCAAGCGGGGAAATGCGTATTTACGTACCCTGTTTATTCACGGCGCCAGAGCGGTGTTGCAGCACAGTTGTCATAAACAGGATAAATTTAGCTGCTGGGCAATACAGTTAGCAGAGCGCCGAGGTTTTAATCGAGCCTGTGTGGCCGTCGCCAATAAACTCGCGAGAATGGCATGGGTTATCGCGGCGCGTGAGGAAGAGTATCGGCTTCCAGTATAGTACTGAATAGATTCAATAAACGTGAATAATTAACCAACCAGCAAGTTGCTAAGACACTTGATTTGATGATGAGACAGTCAGACTG
>NZ_JAKZGV010000010.1:0-118966 GCF_022557375.1 Shewanella sp. MM_2022_3 | reverse complement strand
TATTATTCCATTGAAAGCTTAATGTGATTTCGATCACCTGTCGGAAATTGTCATTATTAGTCACTTTTTTATACTCGCACCTTGAGTAGGGTTAAGTTCTCTACTCAAGCATGCAGCGTATTCGCTGCAACTTGTGAGCACATAAAAGAGAGTGTGTGAAATGACAATGAATAGACGACAGTTTTTTAAACTCTGTGCTGTGGGAGCCGCGACTTCTGCTATTTCTGCACTGGGGTTGATGTCCGAAAAGGCATTTGCATCCGTCAGAGGTTTTAAATTGCTACGCGCAAAAGAGACGCGTAACAATTGTTGCTACTGCTCTGTGGGTTGTGGTTTGTTGATGTACAGCCAGAGCAGTAATGGGAAAAATGCGGAGCAGAGCATTTTTCATATCGAGGGCGATGCCGATAATCCAATTAACCGTGGAGCTCTGTGTCCTAAGGGCGCTGGCTTGGTTGACTATGTGAATAGCCCGCACCGTTTAAAATATCCTGAAGTGCGTTTACCTGGTTCGGATAAATGGCAGCGCATTAGCTGGGATGAGGCCTTTAAGCGTATCGCAAGACTTATCAAAGACGAGCGTGATGCCAATCTGGTTGAAAAAAATGCCCAGGGTCAAACCGTTAACCGCTTAGTCAGTCTAGGCATGATGACTTCATCGGCCCAGGCAAACGAAGGCTGCTACATTACTCATAAATTTGGCCGTGCCATTGGCATGTTAGGCATAGATAACATCGCCCGCGTTTGTCACGCTCCGACACCTGCTGCGATGGCGCCCACCTTTGGCCGCGGCGCTATGACTAACCACTGGGCAGATATGAAAAATACCGATCTGGCCATTGTGATGGGCGGTAACGCTGCCGAAGCGCATCCCGTCGGTTTTGGTTGGGTGACAGAAGCGATGGAGCACAACAATGCCAAGTTGATTGTGGTCGATCCGCGCTTTAACCGCAGTGCTGCCGTCGCCGATTTATATGCGCCTATTCGTTCGGGCACCGATATTGCCTTCCTACTCGGCATGATCCGCTACCTGCTCGAAACCCAGCAAATCAACCTAAACTATGTCAAAGCCTATACCAATGCCTCGTTTATCGTGCGGGAAGACTTTGAATTTAATGAAGGTTTATTCAGTGGCTACGATGAAGCTAACCATAAATACGACCAATCTACTTGGTTCTATGAGTTAGATGAAGAGGGCTACGCTAAGGTCGACCCTAGCTTAAGTCATCCTCGTTGCGTGATTAACCTGCTGAAAAAACACGTTGATCGCTACGATCCCGACACAGTTTCCAGTATCACTGGGACGCCTAAAGAAACCTATCTTGAAGTGTGTCAGCAAATTGGGGCAACCCATGTTGACCATAAAGCCGCCACCTTCCTGTATGCACTAGGTTGGACACAGCACAGCGTCGGCGCGCAAAACATCCGCACCATGGCGATGATCCAATTGCTGCTTGGCAATATGGGGATCATGGGCGGCGGCGTGAATGCGCTGCGTGGTCACTCAAACGTTCAAGGCGCAACGGACTTAGGGTTATTGTGCCAAGCCTTACCGGGTTACCTTAAATTACCTCAAGATAAAGATGTTGATTTACAAAACTATTTAGCCCATTACACCCCAAAAGCCTTAAGACCAAACCAAACCAACTATTGGCACAATTACCCAGCCTTTACCGTGTCGTTGTTAAAAGCATTCTTCGGTGAACATGCGACGGCAGAGAATGATTATGGCTATGACTGGCTGCCAAAGTGGGACCAACAGTACGATATCAACAAGCAAATCGACATGATGGTTCACGGTGAGGTCAATGGCTACTTTATCCAAGGCATCAACGCGCTTAACTCTCAGCCCGATAAACAAAAAGTGTCTAAGGGCTTATCGAATCTGAAGTTCTTAGTTGTGCTGGATGCACTTGCAAACGAAACCTCCACTTTCTGGCGCAATGCAGGTCAGTTTAACGATGTGGATACCGCCAGTATTCAAACTGAAGTCTTCCGCTTACCCACGACCTGTTTTGCTGAGGAAAGTGGTTCAATTGCCAACTCAAGCCGCTGGTTACAATGGCACTTTAAGGGCGCAAATCCACCCGGCGAAGCCTTGTCTGATCCTGAAATTCTTTCTGGCATCATGCTGGAATTAAAACGTTTATACCGTGAAGAGGGTGGTCGTTTACCTGCGCCAATTGAAGCCATTAAATGGGACTATGCGATCGAACATGAACCTAGTTCAGAGGAAATCGCGCGGGAGATGAATGGTTATGATCTCACTACCGGTAAGTTACTCAATGGTTTCTCCGAGTTAAAAGCCGATGGATCAACCTCATGTGGTGTTTGGGTTTACTCAGGCATGTGGACCGAAGCGGGCAACTTGATGGCGCGTCGCGATAATAGCGATCCATCAGGCAAAGGCATTACCCCAAATTGGTCATTCGCTTGGCCAGCAAACCGGCGCATCTTGTACAACCGCGCCTCCTGCGACGTGCAAGGTAAGCCGCGCGATCCAAGCCGTGTACTGCTCGAGTATAAAGACAACAAGTGGCAGGGCATTGATGTGCCAGATTTTAATGCCAAATTGAATGCCGAAGAATCGGCCCATCCTTTCATCATGCAAGCCGATGGCGTTGGCCACTTATTTGCGCTGCGTGACTTAAAAGATGGCCCATTCCCAGAGCATTACGAGCCGTTTGAATCACCACTGGCGAGTAACCCGCTACATCCTAAGGTCACCAATAACCCGGTGGCGCGGATGTTCAAAGGCTTACGTGAAAGCTTTGGTACCAATGAAGAATTCCCCTATGTTGGCACCACTTACTCAATGACGGAGCACTTCAACAACTGGACCACACATTGTCACCTTGCTGCGATTACCCAGCCACAGCACTTTATCGAAATCGATGAAACCTTGGCGGCGGAAAAGGGCATCAATAACGGTGATTGGGTCAAGGTGAGCTCTAAGCGCTCGCATATTGTCACTAAGGCCTATGTCACTAAACGGCTCCAACCCATGATGGTTCAGGGCAAAAAAGTCCATACCATTGGTATTCCACGCCATGGCAGCTACGAGGCCTTGACGCAGAAGAGTTATATCGTTAACGAACTGACTTCATCTGTGGGCGATGCCAATACCCAAACCCCTGAATACAAAGCATTCCTTGTGAATATTGCCAAAGCGGAGGGCTTCTAATTATGGCTTCTCAAGATATTATCCGCATCTCAGGCACCACGGACATCACCCCAGCGTCTCAAGCACGCATTGGAGCGGTCCAGCAGGTGACTAAGCTGTTTGATGCGACGAAATGTACCGGCTGTAAGGCCTGTCAGGTTGCCTGCTCCGAATGGAATGACCTTCGTGAAGATGTCGGTACTTTCCAAGGCAGTTACCAGAACCCGATGACACTGTCACCGGAAAGCTGGAACATAATGCAGTATCACGAAGTGATGGATAACAATAAGTTGCGTTGGCAATTTACCCACACAGCCTGTATGCATTGCGCCGATCCAGCCTGTTTAAAAGCCTGTTCAACCAGCGGTGCGATTGTGCAACATGCCAATGGCACAGTGGATTTTGACTCGAACAAGTGTATTGGCTGCGGCTATTGCGCCAGTGCCTGTCCTTTCAATGTGCCTAAGATCAGCGCCAAAGATAACAAAGCCTATAAGTGCACCCTGTGCTCCGATAGGCTCGCCGTTGGCCTTGAGCCTTCCTGCGTTAAAACCTGCACCGTGGGAGCACTGCGCTTTGGTACCCGCGAAGACATGTTGTTCTATGCCGAAAAACGCGTCGAGCAGTTAAAGGAACGTGGCTTCAGCAAGGCGGGACTTTATAGCCCAGAGGGCGTTGGCGGAACGCATATGATGATGATCCTCCACGACATCACGCAACCCGAAAGCTATGGCATGCCCAAGGATCCGCAAATCCCTGCGGCAACCGAATGGCGTCAAGATTGGCTCAAACCGTTGGGCACCGCAGGCTTGCTCGCAACGGCGGCGTTCGCCCTGATGCACCGCATTGCGGTAGGGCGCAACATCGTCGAGGAAGATCAGCCTGGTTATATTGATGCCGGCGTCAAAGAGGAGGAAAAACTATGAGTCATAAAGAAATGATCGTGCGCCATAAGCTCGTTGATCGTCTGTGTCACTGGACCATAGTCTTTGTTGGCCTAGTGACCTTTCTAACGGGGTTCTCGTTTTTTTATCCCTCGTTCCAGTGGCTCAGTGGCATTGTTGGCACACCACAACTGGCAAAAGTGATGCATCCATTCTTCGGGATCGCCATGTGTCTGCTGCTGGCGGTGATGTTAATCCGCTACTACCAGCACAATAAGTGGAATAAATACGATTTGCCCTGGATGAAAGCCGTGGTGTGGGTGTTACTGCAAAAAGAAGAGAACATTCCGCCCGTGGGCCACTACAACCCAGGTCAGAAAATGTTATTCCGCGCCTTTGTGGTTTTTGTACTGGCGTTTCTGATCAGCGGCATCATGATGTGGCAACCTTATTTTGCCCCCATGTTCTCGGCAGAAGCCGTCAATTGGGCCACCTTAGTCCACTCGGCCTGCGGCATATTAATGCTGTTATCACTAGTGGTACACGTATGGATGGCCTGCTGGATTGAAGGCTCTATCACTGGGATGCTCTACGGCAAAGTATCTAAGGCTTGGGCCCGTAAGCACCACCCAGCCATGTTAGAAGAACACGAGGAATAATAGCGATGAAGATGGCCAGCGATATCCCGTTAAGTTTTGTTGATAAATCTCCCTTAGCTTTGAAACCGCTAAAAGCGGCAGATCCTGAGAAAATTTATCAACATAGAGCACGTCGTTTAGCCCAATTAGCGCAGGATTCTCCGCTGGCGGATTATCTTAAGCTCTGCCAAATCCTAGTGTCTGCGCAGCAAAAACTGGCGGCAACGGATATGGGCCCAGCACCAATGATTGACGTTGAGGCGCCATATCCGTTGTCCCTAAGCCAAACTCAAACGGCTCAGGATTGGTTACAACCATTGCAAGCATTGCTGACAGAATTGCAATCCCAAGTGCCCGCGCATTTAGTGCCTGTTCTCCAGGAGCTACTGGAGCAATCGCCAGTCCAATTGCTCCAGTGGGGCAATCAACTGAGGCAAGGGCAGTTTAGTGCCGTACCCGCACAGTTTAGCTTATTTATTTGGGCGGGTTTGTCACTCTATTGGTCCCATTGGGCGCCCATGGTGATTGCGCGTATGGATACCAATAGGGTTAAGCAGTCCAGTTTATGCCCTGTGTGCGGCAGTCATCCGGTCGCCAGCATGATTGTCGATAAACCCCGCGAAGGGCTGCGTTATCTGCATTGCAGTCTGTGTGAAAGCGAGTGGCATTATGTGCGCGCCCATTGTACTTGCTGCGAACAATCTCGGGAGATGTCTATTTGGTCGTTTGACGATCATAAGGCTGCCGTACGGATTGAGAGCTGCGAGGTGTGTAAAGGATATACTAAGATGTTATTTATCAACCGTTTGCCATTGTTAGATGCGGCAGCGGATGATATCGCATCGATGGGATTGGATGCCGAGCTCAATACAAAGGGCTATGGTGCGACAACTGTCAATCCGCTATTGCTGGCCCATGAAGCTTAGAAAACGTAGTTAACAGGAGATGCGTTGATGGTTGCTGATAATTCTTTCCCTAATTCAGTTGTTACAGCCGATGTGACTCGATTTAGCACGGCAGGGAATGTTGAACAAACTGAATTACTCGCCAATGAGGTAAGAGTGGCGTTGGTGTATAACGGATTGGCGCACACAGTCATGATGGCAAGCCCACAGGACTTGGAAGTGTTTGCGATAGGTTTTACGCTTTCGGAAAGAATTGTCTCAACCATTAATGATATAAAAGATGTGGAACTTGAATATGTTTCTAATAGCGTGATCATTAAGATAGAGATTAATCAACGCTGTTTCAATGAGTTAAAGGAGCATCGCCGTAGCATGGCGGGACGCACTGGCTGTGGTCTCTGTGGTGTTGCACAGCTTAAAGATGCTGTAAAACCAGTTCAAGTCGTCGGATCAGATATCCGATTCAACATTGCCCATCTCGACCCGATTTTAGTCCGAGTCAAACAACTACAACAGACTTTTGCTTTAACTGGTGCAACCCATGCTGCAATTGGTGTAAATGAAAACGGGGAGGTGATTTATCTATTTGAAGATATTGGCCGACATATCGCTTTAGATAAATTGATCGGGGCGATGTCTGTACGGTATGCAGCAAAACCCGCTGCGGTATTGTTAACCAGCCGCGCCAGTTTTGAAATGGTACAAAAGGCGGCAAGTGTCGGTATTCAAATTCTGTTTGCTATGTCAGCCGTGACGGCGTTGGCTACTGAGATTGCGGAGCAAAGCAATGTGACTTTAGTCGGTTTCTGCCGTGATGGTCGAGCAAATATTTATAATCATGGCTATCGACTTCAAGGAAGCCAACTGTCACAACCAGCTGTGGTCGGGCTTTAAGATTTGACCGTAGGCAAATGAAGAGATTGATTGCAAAATCAAAAGTCGATCCAAGTAATAATAAACACCAACATCAGGATATAAAACGCGATGCTATGTGAATTCTTTAGCACTGTATGTGGAGTAATCTCTGCAAGCATTCACGTAGCAACGCGATATAAGCAATAGCATTTCTTCCTTAAACCAATAAATCCTCAATCAAGCAGAATCAGCAGAAGTGAAAGTACTTTAACGTAAATCCATAGAGAACTGTTTTTCTCTTCAATATACAATTTAACATAATATACATTGTACGCAGTTGCAAATATTGCAAATCAAGATAAGTGATTGATACGGAGCTTTGGCGGCGTTTTCATAGGAAAAGCCTTTTTTGTCACGTTTTAAGAAATTACGAGCTTATTACTTATTAATTGACTTAAAGGGTTTTGTTATGACAAATAAATCTAATAAGAAGGAATTTAGCCCTATGAAAACTTGTACGCGCCGATGGTTTTTAGCCACGTTTGGAAATGGCACCGACGGAATCGACTATAACGCTGCGGCCAAGTTTTGTGATGTTAGTCCGAGAACTGTTCGTTATTGGTGGTCAACAAGTTGTCCGCCTTGGATTGATAGACTCGCTTACTTAGCGAGTCGCTCGATACCAGAATCTAAAGAATGGCAAGGTTTCGGCTTTAGCCACGATGGTAAGCTATTAACTCCATATAAGAATCTGACCTTTACCAGCGGCCAGTTGTTAAACGTGTTTTTTGATAGGCAGTTTAACCGCTTTGACCGCGCCGAAAAGGAAAAGCTCTCGGCTCAGGTCGATAGTTTACGCAGTGATGAAGAAGCCGCCGCCATTAGGGATGAATTAGAGGTGATCATCAACACGCTAACCAAGCTTAAACAGTCGCCTATTGTTGCGCCGAAAAAGGCGTTTGCTAAGACTGCCAAGCGAACCGTGAAGCGTAGCGAGTAAATAGCAAAATGCCGATAACGAGACTTATCGGCATTAGTTTAACTAGGCAACGAACCAGATTAGTATTTGCGCTTAACCCATGCGGCGGCAATGATTAACACGCCTGCAAATATGGCGATTAGCGAGTCACTCGGCTGGATTTTAACGATTATCGGGTCAGGTGTTTTGACCGCCACGCTATAGTCACTTGGTAAGCCGCTGAACATTATAAATATCCTCCCGCTGCTGTTTGACTTCGAGCGCCACTACCCGCTTGTCGATTTCGTTAATGACTTTATTCAGGCTGGCTTGGTTTTCGTTTATGCCCGATTGGATATTCCACATCATGCCCAGTAAGACCACGCCAAAGCCGCCTATCCCGCCGCCTTTGAGCAATTCCATTTGTTTTTTCTTTTCATCTTCGTGCATATCAGCCCCGCCATACTTTTGTTTTATCTTTTTTACGCTCGTTTTTGAATACGTCCCACGCGCCCACGCTGGCGGCGGCTGAGGCGGCAACGCCCTGTACCACTACATCACCCACGTTGACCACTGCGTTAACTAAATCAGGGTGAACACCCGCTACGGCGGCACCAATCAGCACTAGGCCGCGCCACGTTGACCACTGCGTTAAATAGTTGGTTAAAGTTTGCATCTAAGCCCCCTAGCCTATGGTTTTTGCGCTGACTTCGCCATTGATTAAGTAATTGTATTTAGGCAGTAAAACGCCTTGCGGGGCGATTTTGTTAAATAGCGCGGCAATGCCCGAGTTGCTGCGCTCCATAATCAGCCGCCAAGTGGGGTCGATAAAGCCGTTTGCGGCCACGTATTTACTGTTTAGGTAGAATGCCGCGCTTGAGAACTCAACAGGCTTATAGCCGTTAGTCCATGCCGCAATATCCGACCATGCTTGGCCGATTGGCTCGGTAATTTGCGCCGCTAATCGGTCGCCTGCCGAGTACATTTTGCTAAAAACATACAGGCCATAAATCGCCGCCACGGCGATTAGGCTGTTAGTTAAACCCTGCGGCCACTGCGCTGGTAATGGTATTTTGGTCATATGGGTTGTATCCGTTTTCAAAGTGAATCATGGCCGAGACTACCCGCGAGTAATATGCGGTTGGAATAACTTGGTTAACTTGTAGCCCTGCCTTAGTAGCCACAAAATCAGCGTATCGCTGGGTGGGATTATTATCACTTGGCGGTGCCCATCGGTTGATAATGCCAGCCACGGTATTTAGGCCGTACTTGTCGCGGTAATTCTTAAGGATGCGAGCGGCGGCGCGGATACCGTAGAACGGCGATGAAAAGATGACAAAACGGCCATCATTGCCCGTCATGCCTTGCCATTGGTCGCCACTCTTTTCTACGTTGAGCGGGTTATTATTTTGAATGCCTTTAGGGGGTAACATGCTATTGCCTACCTCGGTGCGTGGCGCTGGCTCCGCTGGCGGCTCTGGATACAAATACGGGGTTTGCACCACAGGCGCGGGGCTTGTGCGTTGAAAGATAATGTCCTCGAAACTTTCAGCCGAGAAAATATCGAGCCAATCGAGGTTTGCATAAGTGGGTTTGTACCGCTCCGATTCAGTCGGCGCGGTCACGGTGTTTGATGTGGGCGAACCGTTAACGGCAACGGGCGTTAATGGCTTTTGTGAGTTTTTAAGCCACCACCACCCCGCCGCTGCCATGGCTGCGCCTGCGGTAATCACGATAAGCGGGCGCATTAGTTTAATAACTCCATAACTTCGACCAAAGCGGGGCTTAAGTCACCGTTAACGCTCAATTCTACGCGCTGCATTTCTTCACCTGCGGCGCTGCTTTGCCCTGTGATTAAATGCCCCGCTTCATTGATCACGTAGCCGCCCTTTTCTCTCAGCCCTTCAACGTTGCCTTCGTCATGCCGATATTCCCCATTAACGAGGTAAAACGCTAACACGCTGCCGTATTTAGGCTTTATCCAAATGTCATTATAGAAATTCACCAGCGGCTTATTACTGACAGTGCCCGCACCGGTGTAGCGAACAAATGATAAGCCCCCATCATTTGAAAAATAAGGGTAAACAGTGCCATAAATGGATAAGCCGCAAACTTGCTCGCCTGTTTGGTCAAATTCAAGGGTTAAAAATTCATTCACCACAACCGACCATGACACGCCGCCGTCATTGCTGGCGAATGTTCGCCGCACAGGGCTTGAAATGCCGCCTACAATCCGCTTGCCATCTTTACTGGTAATTCTGGCGTTATAACGCTGTGACGAACCCAACTCTGGTACAACTTTTTGAATTGCGGCGGTATAACTTGCCGTTTTCGCTACGCCGCTGAATGTTAAGGTGTCTAAATCCAATAACCCCCACCATTCGCTTGCAGAGAAAAACAACTTGTTTTCGATGATATGGCCGTAAGGAAAAAAGTTTAAATAGCCGATTCCGACTAAATCCAAGGCGCTGGCAGTTATGAGGTAACTAAAGGTCACGCCGTCATCATTCGACACAAAAAATCGTGTTGAGCCTGATGAGCCATTAGTAGCAATCAGCAAATAAAGCTTGCTCCGCGCCCGATGGTGAACAAGGTAAAATCCCGCACCTTGCATGGCGACATCATTAGTCCACGCTGGCTGCGACCAAGTCGCGCCGCCGTCTGTTGAAATACGAAATCTATCAATGAAGCTTTGTGAACCCGCTAAAATGGTGTTGCCGTCTTTGCTTACGTGAAACTCACCAGCCGATAAGCTATCCGTTTCCCTTCCCGTTGCCTTTGAATAGGTGTTTAACACGCTGGCATTTTGCACGTTTAATTCAGGCAGTTTTTTATAGGCGTATAAACTGCCAGCGATTGGCAATTCTTCCACCACGCCCACAGGTAAACGCCAGCCCGTCCCATCAACCCCCGAGCCGCCAAGAAATACTTCTTTATTGGTGCGTAGGCGAATCGCTTGGCGGGTTAAATCGCTTAAGGTGATTAGCTTTGAGCCGAGCACGTCAACGGTTTTTGTCCTAACCGCCGTTGCCCCTTTGATTGAGACATTGGCTTGACCAGAAATTGAGGTATCGCCCGCCCAAAAGGTAACCGCGCCGTCATCGCCTTGAATAGTGATTTCATCAAATGGAATGGCTTTATCTATGGACATGCCAACCCACATTTTAGTATCGAGCACCACACGGCCTTTTTCAGATAGGCGAACGTTTACCACGCCGCCCGCGCTGATTAAGCTAAAGTAAGCGCCTGTTTTGTTGACGGTTAAAAAGCCGTTGTTAATCGTTTGATTAATAATCATTATTTTCGCCCCGCTAAAATGACCGCGCCCGCGATTAATGCTGTACCGCCGAGCATATAAAGCATGGTTTTATTGTTTGATTCGGCCAAGGCCGCGCCGTCACTGCGGCTAAATTGCTCGGCAAAACTCATCATGGAGTCAAAGCCGCGCTGCAATTGCCCAGTGGCGTCCTTATTGGCTTGATTGCCCGCATCGAGGGCGGTTTTAGTGAGTGATTCCGCAAGGTCGGCGCTGTTATTCATGGCGCTACCCGCTAGATAAGTGTTGTTATCGTTGGCCTTTGAAAGCGCATCGGCGACCACGGTCGCAAGGCTTTTGGAATTGTCCATTGACGCTTGAGACACGGCGGCGTTAACCGCTACCGCACCATCGGCAAACTTAAGCGAATCGCTCAGATTGTCGCGGGTGGCGTTAGTCATGGTTTCAAAGCCGCGAGCCTGTAAATCGCCGAACTCCGTTAAGGCGTTAGCTCCCACCCTAAACATATCTTGTTGTGCTGAGTTGGTTTCGCCGAACAAATCCACAGCAGCATTTAGAAAGTTTTCGTTTTGACGCTCGCCCATTAAGGCGACATCGGTCACGGCGTTGAATCCATCTGTGACCATGCCCGCGCCTTGGCTGAATAGCTGCGGAAAAATATCGACAATCTGACCAACGAGGTCAAATGCGCCGCCGTCTGTGACAGTGTTACCACTGCCATTAATCACAAGGCCATTATTAGCCCCTTGGATACCGAATGTGTTCGATGTGTTGTTTGTTGTTTGGCTGGATGCGCTGCGAGAACTTGAGCCCATTATAAAACCGCCCTTAAAATGGTTTCGGCCTTTTCATAGCCAAAACGCTTGCCCATACGGAGCATGGCTTCGGGGCGCTTGGTGTGTAGTCGAACGCTGGCGAACCCCTGCGCCTTTGCTTGATTGTGGATGGTATCGAGGTAAGGCAGTGAGTTTTTACCCGCCGCCGCGACAATCACTAGCTCTTTACCGTTTGCGGCCACTTCACCGCGCAGCACAGTAAAAAACTCGTTATCACCCCATGCAATTAATTGCGCCGCGCCTTGCTGGACTTCGCTTTTAATGGTGCGCAAGTCATCACCCAAGGCGGGCGCTAATTTTTCCCATGCAAGGGCGGCTATTTCTTTTGGGTCAACAGGTAAACGGCCACCGCCGCAATCCCGAGAATTAGCCATGTGTTTACCCCGCTACCGCTTCCGATACCGAATGAAACATTGCCACCCTGAAAGGCAGCGTTGTTTAACTGGTCACCAGTGCCCGAACTTGCGGCACTGGAATTTGACATGCCACCAGACGGACCCATTATTTAGCCTCAGCCTTGGTGTTGCGTGTGTTGAT
The DNA here is from genome assembly GCF_022557375.1 of Shewanella sp. MM_2022_3. Lineage (NCBI taxonomy): Bacteria > Pseudomonadati > Pseudomonadota > Gammaproteobacteria > Alteromonadales > Shewanellaceae > Shewanella > Shewanella sp. MM_2022_3. The sequence continues at coordinate 106,913 of NZ_JAKZGV010000010.1, read as the reverse complement.
ATAATTCAGGATTAAGCCAGCCACTACCGCGCCCGCTACCTGCATTAAAAACGCTTTGTTATTCATCGCGCTCCCCTTATTTTTTACGGCTCAGCCAGTACAACAGCGCTAAGCCACCGACGACTATCCCGAGCGTACCCGTGCCAATTTGCAGCCCTTGAGCCATTTTTTGTTTCATTTGCTCGGCTGGCGTGGCATAGACATAGTTTGAATTTGGCGCTGGCGTTTGAACCGTTTCTAACAGCTCCTTTTGGCCTACGCCGTTGGCGTTTTTCATGGCGCGGATTTGCTCATACTGCGCATACAAGCCAAGCGCCGAGCCTAAGCCCTCATTCACACGGTCAAACCAACCTGTTGTTGACGGGTTTGGCGCAATCGTTGGTAACTGTGTATCAGTTGCCTTTGCCGTGGCATCGAGGTACTGGGACACCGACCCAGTGAGGTAATCAAAAGCCATACAGCCCCCTTAGATACCCGCTAGGCCGTCGAAGTATTCCACCACCACAACCGCCGCCGCTGCGTCATCGGTATAAACACGAACGCGCAAATCTTGCAGACCTTTCAGCGGCAATGCTTGGAGCATGTCGCCTTCCAGTACAAAATCGAGCGTTACACGGTCAGCTTGTGGATTGCGACCATGGTCAACTTGAATTTTTTCAATCAGGGTTTTGTTACCTTCAAACGCCTTGAGCGAGTCCATTTCAAGCTCAACTTTGGTCACGGTGGCGCTAGTAACAATGTGAATCGCCGCGATACTTGCCGAGGCTGGGCGCGGGATTTTGTCGATTTCGGTCACGCCAGTATTTAGCGCAACAGGGAAGTTTTTGATTTTGGTAATGTAACCAATCTCGGCGGCATCGGATTGAATCGCGAACCCTTCCAGCTTTGGCGCTGTCGCGGCGGCGTCAATTTCAATGCGCATGGTCACGTTAGAAATGATGCCAGACGCACCCGACTTAGTACCTAAGCCAAACATGCGACCTTCGAGCAAGGTTTTCATTTCATCACGCTTGAAATGGAAGTCCAACACGCCCGTAACGGTGTTACGTTTATAGAACTTGTTGTAATCCGCTAAGGCTTGGCCGTCCTTAAATTCGAGAATGGCTTTGCCATTGACTTCAATACGGATATTTTTCATTTGCGCCAAGGTCACGCCCGAGTATTGAACGTGAATTTTGTCGTAGGTACGGCCAATAGGCAGTTCTAAGGTGGCGGTATTGCCTGCGGCAACGTTTGAAAATGATGGGAGTTTAACTGTTGTGCGCATGTTCTACCCCTTAACCAATTAAACGGCGAACAGACGGGACGCGATTCGCGGCATAGACAACGCCGACAGCAATCGCCACAAAAGGCAGGTATTTTTTTAGCATGGTTTTCCCCTTGGGATACGCTGCCTCACGGCAGACTATAAGCGCCTCACGGCGGGTTAACGCGCCTACGCTTCACAGCGTTGGCTAAGTGCGCTTATAGATATACGGGGATTTTCGGCGGGAGAAAAGCGTACCCGTTAACGGGTACTTAATTAGATGCGCTTAATGACTGATAAAATCTCTTACCGATTTCTGTTATTTCCAACAATTCCTTTTGATTAATAGTATTTTTAATTTTGACATACTGCGAATTCACAAGGCCATTAATGACTGCATCTACCTCTAATTTTTTTGTACCTGAGTACTGCTGAAGTAATGAGTGTTTCGGGTAAGTAAAGGATGCGGAATTAACCAATAAGTCAAGAATTTTATATTTTAGATCATCTAAATCTACATTCTTAGGCTCCAAAAGTGCGACCTTTTCCATAAGGCGCTCTATTTCAGTGCGAGCTTCATTTAGCTTGGCATTGGCGTCTTCATATGACTGGGTCAATGAAGTTATTTGTTTATTAAAAGTCGCTGTAGCTTTCTTTAAGTCATCACCATATTTCAAATTTAATTCCACTTCTTTTTCTGTCAGAGTTTTCTTTGAATCTTCGACCTGAGAGCTGAGTTTTTCCTTCAACTCTTTTATCTCTGAATTATTAGAGTCCAGCAAGTCTAAATACGACTGTTTATAGGAGTAAAGCTCTGCTTTTAAGTTATTCACCTGCTCTTGACTAAGCTTGGTCTCCCCATCGCTTTCTGCCTTAGAGTTAATTAGTTTCCTGTTACCAGATAACCATATTTTGTATATTCCATTCTCTAAATGTGGGAATAAAGTCGCATAAAAAACAGCCACAAAAGCCGGTATTAGATATAAACTCCAAAAAGCACCCTCCTTACCTGTTAGCAATTCAATTTCGTATATTTTGTAACGAGGTTCTAAGGATGAAAAAAACAAGATTAAGATTCGATAATTACAAATCAACCATGATATACAAAATGAACTGAATAATGGGCTTGATGCACGTTTGTATAATGTAGCTTTCATCTGCGAGGTTAAATTTTCAATCACAATCAATACCATGTGTTAGCGAATCCAAGTAACTTAGCATGACGTGAATATAAATCAATAATTTTTATTAGTTGCAAAGAGGAATAAGTTCTATTGCTTTTTTAGCGACGTTTCCTCGCACAACTTTATTCGTATTCATATCCTTCATGACATAATCCAGCGGCACCAGTTTGGCGAGTACGCTGGGGCTAATATCCATTTCAGCAGCCATCATACGGCGGTCAGCGGCGCGGCTTAAGCGACCACAGCGGATAATGGTTGCGTTACCCAATGCGGTTTTGTCGGATTCGGCGGGGCGCTGCGTTAGGGCAAAGATAGGCGCAAGGCCACGGGCGCGGCCTTTGCGTATCACCTGCCCCCACCATGGCGGCGCTTTACTGGGACTGGTGACATCGGCAATTTCCTCGGCGACCACGGCGGCATTGCACCAACTAAAGGCGCACTGCGCCCACACTTCAAACAGCTTAAAGTTAGTGGTGACAAAGCGAACCTTTAACGCGCCCCTTGGATAACGCCTGAGAATATCCACCAATGCGGCAGCGGTGGTTACTTTAACAATGCCCTCAAGCTCGCCGTATTCATCCACTGGATCCCAAATAATCACTCTAGGGCATTTAAGCCGCTTAAGCTCGGCCTTAACATAGCTCGACTTTGCTGACCCCGTAGCACCACAGACGACCCGCACATCGGCCTTGCGGCTGGTATCAATCCGCTTTTTCGGTGGTCTGGTCATCGTTTTTCACCTCCTTTTCAGCATGGCGTGGGGTTTTAAAGCGCGGTGCGAGAATTGCCCCCGTGATAATCAGCGCATTCAGCTCGACCCCAAAGGCTCCCGCCCCTTCGGGGAAATACTTGTCGATTAATGCGCCGTAGCTATCGGCAAGGGCTTGTTGTTCCTCTGGCGCAATATTCCAGTTAGGGGCAAAAATGGCGCAAGTAAGGCCAATAATCGGCGCGATAAGCTCACTACCCGATACATGGGCGGCTTGTATGGGTTGATAACCTTGGTTTTCGGCTTGGAGTCCGCCCCCTTCGATTTGCTGGGCTGCTGCTAGTGCTGCGTCGAACTCGCTAAAATGCTCGGCTTCTACGCCTGTTAAATCTTCTTCGGGCAGTTGGTCTTGTTCTAACATAATTTCCCCTTGGGACTGTTACGGCATCACGCCGTTAATGGGCTTTGGCAGGCTGGTTAACCGATTAGCCATTTAATAAAGGTTGGCTTTTCCTCCGTTGTCGATTCTGCCCCTGTAACGGGGATTTGTCCTGCGGACTCGTTAACGGGTACACGGGCAGGAATGGGCGGGATTTTAACCCCGTTAATGATGACCGGATTCGTTAACGGCTTGGCGGTTTCAGGTTCCGTTACGGCTTGGTTTCCCGCTTTTTGTGTTGGCGACCAAATCACGGCATTTTCAAGCATCCAATCTTGCCCCGTAGGTAAGTTAGGCTTAATCATTCCCGCCTTACTCACATAGTAGAGTTTGCCGTTACAGTCGCGGCGCACTGGGGCTTTTTCATTGCAGAATGGGCAAAGGATTTCGCCTATATCCTCGTTTTTAGGTTTACGTGCCATGCTACCCCCTTAATGATGTGGGCATAAAAGCCGCTAGTACTGCCAGTATTGAACCAAGCCAACGGCGTTTAGGTTTGGCTGCGGACTTAACGGGTTCGCTGGATAAAGGTTCGACTTTTTTAGCCACCGTTTGACCAGGCGATTTAGTGATATTTGGCCGAATCGCTTCACGCTCGGCATAGCGGGCATTGTGTACAGCTGCGGCGGCGCGTTTGTTTGCATGATTACCCATGATTACGCCCCTCCAAAACATTAACGCGCTTATCTAATTCGGCAACGTGCTCGATAATGTCGCCTAAGAGATCATGGCTTTGACTGGCGGCTTTTTTGGCTAAGGCAATGGCTTGAAACGGCATAGCCTTTTCTGCTGCCTCAATCACTTGGCCGATTTTTTGGTGTTGCTCTAACAAGGCTTTAATTGCCATTGGTAGTACTCCTTCAGGTTTTGTTGGTGGTTTAAAATTTCGGTTTCGAGGTCGCGCTCTGGCGCTATCTTTTCTGCCAGCCATGCCGACCAAAGGCATTCTTTTTCAGCGAGGCGATTGCGCACCGCGCTATAGGTGGCGCGGGCGGCGTTAATGCCTTTTGTCCAAAGGCGCTGACAAATCTTGTTAGGCATAAACTCGCTAGCACTGCTTAAGCCCTGCCATTGACGGGCACCAATCGCCCAGTTGAAAAACTTAGAAAGTGCCTCGGCACCCTTGAACGTGAGTTGATAATCTTGGGCGCGAACCTCGCCCGCCTTAAGCGCCGCCTTGCTGGTTTTGATTTTTTGTTCGAGCTCGGCAATACGCTTATTAATTTTGGCGAGGGCATCGGCGCGGTTTTGTGCCTTCATTACAGCTTTGTCCCTAATGGCTTTTTCAAGCGCACCATAGGCGCGGCCAATTTCACGGCGCACAGGGGCGGCGCGGTTTTCAAGCTTGTATTTGATTTCGCCAATGATTGAGGCCATGTGTTCAGCGTGATAGCTGGCGATGGTTTCCCACGGCAAGGCGCGGGCAGATTTTGAAATGTTGTAGCGGTTTCCCTTAATTTCGCCTTGGTCTGCCTTCTCGCCTTTAGTCAGATATCCCAAGGCTTTAAGCAAATAGCCGCCCGCTGCATTGGCGCTTTTAATCCGTTGTAGATTAGCGAAGCCCTGCCCCCAAAGCGCCTCAATACGCGCCGCCCAGTCATGGAACAAATGCGGCTCAACTTGCCAGCGCAGTAACACGTGGCAATGCGGGTTAACTTCACCCTCTTTGTTTTTTGGTGCCTCGGCAACCCACAGATAATCAAGCTTGTCGCCCGTTGGCTCCACAGTCTCAGTTGCGCCGATATAGTCAAAGCCGTTTTCTGATTTAAGAATCGCCCCATCGGCTGACCAGCCGCGCAGATACATTTTGCTAATCGCATCAAAGAAGCGCGAACACTCCGCGCCTATGGTCGATTCGCCGCTGATAATCCGCTCACGGGCGGCACTGTTGAATGTGAGCGTTAAAAACGTGGTAAACCCGCCGCGCACTGCGGCCACATACGCGCCCGAGTCCAAAATATTGCGAGCGCCACGACTGCTTAAGTCTTTGGTCACACGGTCACCCGACTGTTGCGGCGGCGCGTCACTCGGCGGCATATCGGCTTGCACTCTTAACCGGTATTCATTTGACCATGCGCGATGTGAAACTCGGACAACGGGCGTTTTATTCAGGACAACGCCGCTACGGTCTGATTTGCGGGTACTGTTGTCCATCGGTGGCAACATTTCGCCCGTTTCAAGGTTTACCCGCCCGAGTTCTGGCAGACTTGCCACGGTTTCAGGGGCTTTTTCGTAAACATCACGGACAATAAAACGCTCTGAGGCTTCGAGATTCACGCCAAGCGAGGCAGCAACATTGCCGTGAGCCTCGCTATCCTTGGCGCGTAAATGTTCAAGATAGCGACCAATGCGGGCTTCCTTACGGGTGTTTGTCGTTGCTACCGTGTGGCGTGTCGGACTTTTGCAATCCTTGACTAGCCTAGCTTTCTCGGGCTTCGCCCGCCCTGCGGGGCTTTGGTCTTGGAGTGCAATTTCAGCAAAATAAGCCTGATTTCTGCGGCATAAATCCAGCTTTAGCTTTTCGGCATTGCGCTGGTCAAATTCGGATACAAAAATACCGCCCCTTGGGGCGGTTAGGTCTTGAGGTTCGAAGGTGAGCGGCGGCAAATCCTCTATTATCTCAACAGTGGATATGGGCACCCGCGCACCCTTTACTGGTTTAGCAATAGTGTCAATCATCTAATGCGCCCCCATCGAAACAGCCACAAGGCATATCCCAATCTGATGGAAACTCACCAAATAAATCAGGCTGAGAAAGATACTCACCCCAATTAAAACGACGACCAAGCCCTTTAACTGATGTCAACTCGGCGGCAGATTCTAATTCAAGCGCCTTTTCTATCAGTTCTGGGTAATGCTCCTTGAGCATTTTTATTTCGTTATAGGTGGATGCTGGGCACATAAAGCAAGCCGACTTGCCAACCCTTGGCAAACCAGCCCTAAGGATTGCGTTAATGCAATCCTCCCTATCCCAACCCCACTCAATGAGTGGATACCACATTTTATATTTCTTGGTTTCGATCGGAGCATTGTCAGCGCGACGCTCTTCGTCAATATCGTAACCAACAACTTTAATAATCTTTTTCCCTGTAGCCCAAAACGCTTTAGCTAGAGGATGGTTGTTTAAGTGTTTATCTTGTGGGGCGATTTTGAATTTCTGACTGCAATTTTTAAAGCCGTATGCAAGTGATGGAAGCATGTTCCTATCTTTGCAATGGTCGTATAAATTAGCGATACGGCCGCCTTTATAAACCTTTTTTACCACCTCAATCTGCGGAAAACCGATAGAAAAAAGCCAATTATTAACAACTGTAATCATCTGGTAAGTGTGCGGTTTTTCCGCACCAGTATCAGCAAAAGTAATAATGTCAGGTCGAATACCAAGCTCAGCGAACCGCGCTAAGATTGCGATTGAATTTGTGCCCATTCCACACGAGACATAGATTAATCCCTTATCCATTACCGCCCCCTTAGCGCGTTGGCGATAGTGGCAGGTTTGATTTGCAGCTTGATAAAGTCGGCGGCTTTTTTGAGTTGGACCACGGTAAGCGGCTGGCGGGTTTTCATGCCCAGTTCAAAGGCGAGCCATTCGCTTTGGGTAACATTGATTAAGTTGCCGATAGTACCCGCGCTGCAACCGTGCTCCGCGCGGGCTTTACGAAACTGTTGACCAAGTGCAATAGAGACGCTCATCTTGCACCCCCGAATAACTTGGCTTTCAGGCGGCTGATTAACATGGCATTACGCTGGCGCTTGGGAATACTGAACTTTTCAGTTAAGGCGCTAGCGTCCATCCATACGGGGACTTCGATATTTGAATTGGGTACTTTCTTGTAAGCGGTCATTAGTCTGTCTCCTGTTGTCTGCCTGTTGGTTTTGTGGCTAACGGGACGCATCCAGCGACCCGCGCCACACAGGACATATTCAGCCTACATTCATCAACTTTGCTGTACAAGCAAGACCTCTGCTGCATTTACGATGCAGAATGCAGCAACTACACTGGTTATAGGACACAAACAGGACACGGAAAAATGCAACCATCAGACTTGCTCGACCTCATACGAGCCGCATACGGCCTGACTTCTGATTATCAAGTGATGAAAAAATTTGGTTTTTCACAGACTGGCGTTTCTCATTGGCGCCGAAATGCCAGTTTTCCTAAAGATGACGTGTTAATTAAGTTCGCTGATGCGCTGGATATTCACTTAGGGGTTTTACTATTACATTCAGTAATTTGGAGACAAAAAGACCCTGTAGCCAAAGCCGCTTTGCAAAAAATTCTAGATGCTCTGGCGTTCTGTGAAAATTCAGAGCTTCTAGATTAGATTGTTATGGAATTGTGGCAAAATCGGCCAAGCTGCTAAATCACATAAAATCGCTTACAGCCCTTACACAGTAAGGGTTTTGTGAAATTATCTAATGTTTAGAATGCTTTAACTATCTATACATTGTACGCAGTTTTCATGTAAGAGGGATTTAGGGTGCCGATAACATCCTAGTTAATACCTTGCAAATGGTCTAACGGCTTATTAAAGGCGCTTTCATGTCTTTCTATTTGTGTGGTGTGTAAATACTTCGATGTGGTGTCGATACTCTCATGGCCTGCATCGGCTTGGACATGTGACAACGGTCTACGGTTAATATTAATGTCATGGGTAATCCCTGTATGTCTGATATTGTGTGCTGTGAGTTTTCTCATTTGTGCCGCGTCTTGGTGAAAGCCATCAACTTGAGCATTATCCGCAGCAAGATTAATAATCGCTTGGATTTCTTCCCGTATCTGACGGATCCCAAGATTAGCATTCACTACACCCGCATCTCGGCCGCGACCAGCTGCTCTATGTCGAACAAATAACGGATGTGGTTCACTTTGATTTGGATAGTCAGTAAGACCTAAAAACTGTCGATATTTAACTAAGCCGTCCAGTAACGCCTTTGACATCGCCACGCTACGCTTTTTACCACCTTTACTCAGTGGAATATGAAAACTCCAAATGCCTGTCTGTGAATTTTGCCTAAATTGGCCCATCACTGGTGAATAGCCAACCCGTGCAGATACATCAGAGATGCGTAAATAGCAGGAATAAATCAATGAAATCAAGAATAAACTACGTTGATGCAATTCGGGTAATGTTTCAGCCAATCGAGTAACTGTGCTCATCACATAGGACCACTGTAGTTCTGTGAAAGCCAAGTTGTTTTCATCTTCCTCGCTTTGTCTTTGATACTGCTTGTTTTGGCCAAAGCGGCTGTGATTCAACCAAATTTGCGCGGGGTTGCGCTCACAAAACTCCTCACTCATTAAGTAGCTATAAAACGAGGATAAAATAGCAATCTTGGTTTTTAATGCATTGTCGCTAAGCACATAAGGTTGAACTTGCCCTAACAGTTTCTTGCCGACAAATGGCCGCCAAAGACTATTAGGAACCCGCTCATCACGCAGTTTATCGAGTTTAAACTGTGGCACGTTAAAGTAACCAATCAGCGCTAAGGGTGGCGCCAAACAATAATTCACATACCGACTCATATCCTTACGTAGCACCTGTGTGGGTGACATTTTGGCGACATCAAAGCACCAATGCAGGAATGTAGTGAGTTCACTCCGATAGGCTTTATAGTTGTTTTCACTGTGTTTTTGTTCAAATAACCAATCTGTTGCATGTTCCATTACTAAACCTGCATCAGGCACATCCGTTAGACTGACTTGGGTAATGTATTGATTCACCACACTGTTCCCATCTTGTATGAATTCAATTGAATCAAATAAAGGTAATACTGGAGGAAGCTGCATAATAACTTTTAAATTTAAGTGTTTAATGCATGATAATACTTAAATGCAAATGCCGATAACGTTATTTATCGGCATTAATGAGTCTTTCAATTTGCGGACAACTTGTTTGTGAACATTGCTGGCAGCCTATGCGTTTTTGGCAACAGATAAGGCAAAGTTGCCAGACTTTCCGTTTTGATTGATTATCTAGACATGAAAAATCCGCTGCACATAGACTTCCTTCACGAATGAGTTGCGCAAGTTTCTCCTCTGATATAGATAAATTGATCCTTTCTGCCATATATGCCATATAAATTCCTGCTGAGTTATCTATTTTGATAATACACAAATGATAATAGTTATCAATAACGAGCTGTTAAATTTGCGACCTTCCCCGCTGCAGAATTATTTTTACTGATTTGACAAGCTTCTACTACACTCTAACTGTGCGACATAAATTAAGTGATGAGGTCTCGGATGGTGATTGATCTTACAAAGAAAAAGCCGCTCTTTTCAGGGAAAAAAACCATAGAAACTTCTGCATTTTCTGCGCCCTGGAAAATTCTTGTTGTTGATGATGAGCCTGATGTACACACGGTCACTAAACTTGCACTTTCTCGTTTTAAACTCGATGGTCGTGCCCTCTCCTTTATTAACGCTTATAGTGCTGAACAAGCTAAAGAATTTCTTTTAAATGAACAAGATCTGGCAATTGCCTTTATTGATGTTGTAATGGAAACCGATCATGCTGGCTTGGAGTTAGTAAAGTGGATCCGTGAGGAACATAAAAACAAAACAATCCGCCTAATTTTGCGCACAGGACAGCCAGGCCAAGCTCCTGAAGAAGATGTTATCGTCAACTACGATATCAATGACTATAAGGCAAAATCTGAACTCGATTCACGCAAGTTAATGACAAGTGTCTACTCGGCACTGCGTTCTTACCGCGACATTATGGAAATCGAACAAGCAAGGCGTGCACAGCTGAATCATCGAAAAGGATTAGAGCGAGTGCTCGAGGCAACCTCAGGATTATTTGAACTCAGAACGCTCTATCGATTCGCTGATGGCTTGCTGACCCAAGTTGCAACCCTATTGAATCTCGATTCCGAAACACTGCTGCTAACCTGCAATGCCATGGATGCGATAAGCGGCCATATGGAATCTGCTGAGATTAAGATTTTGGCGGGGACGGGACAATTTGCCGAGAGTCCTGCGAACAAAGTGTTACCAATGCATATTGATAAGTTATTACGCACCGCTCTCGCACAAAAGCGTTGTTTATATGAAGATAACTGTTTCGTTGGCTATTTCCCAACGAAGAGCGGGCTTATCAACCTGCTTTATATGGATGGGATTGATAAAATCGACGATTTAGATAAAAAACTTATTGATATTTTTGCAATAAATGTGGGTATCGCCTTTGAGAACCTACTTCTAAATCAAGAGGTCGAAGATACCCAGTCTGAACTTATTCTACGTTTAGGAGATGTCGTTGAAAGCCGCTCAAAAGAGGCGGCAAACCACGTAAAACGTATGGCCGAATATTGTGCCAAACTGGCACTACTTGCTGGATTATCAGAGACCGAAGCTGAACTTTTACGCAGAGCATCGCCTATGCATGATATTGGTAAGATAGCGATCCCCGATGCTGTGTTGCTTAAGCCTGGTAAGTTAGACGATAAAGAATGGTCGGTTATGCGTCAGCACCCTACTATTGGCTACCAGATCCTCGCTAATTCCGAGCGGCCTATCCTAAAAGCCGCAGCGATTATAGCCTTGCAACATCATGAAAAGTATGATGGTTCAGGCTATCCAGCCAATTTAAGACAAGAACAAATTCACATTTTTGCCCGTATTGTTGCAATTGCAGATGTGTTCGATGCTCTTTCCCATGCACGTTGCTATAAAGCAGCTTGGCCACTGGAAGAGGTTATCGATGAAATGCGTAAAGGTGCAGGTAAACATTTTGATCCTGATTTACTCGAACTGTTTATCAATAACATCGATATTTTTGTACAGGTAAAGGAAAACTGGAAGGATCATGATGAATAGCCAAAAAAGCATTCATAATCAATCATCCACCTATGATAATCGGTCATATGAATAAGGAGCGGGAGTTAATATTGTTAACAAGCTCTTTATCCGGCGAACTGCATAAACTTAATACGGATTATCGGCAAGAAAGTCAAAAATAACGGCTTGCTCGACACCATTTCGACTAAAACTGATAAAACCACGCCACACCATATATCCACTGCTACAGGAGCCGTAAATTAACTGCCCCTCATAGGTTGTTTTGTCGAGTTGACGAATATTGACAGGGATAATGCCCATAAACATATCTCTACCTTCTAAACGGACCTGTAAATTATCAAGTACATCAGAAGATAATAGCTTCAATGTTAATGGTTTTTCACTTGGCGCACGATCTGGCGAAAGGCTGATGCTCAGCACTATATCCCCGACCTTTTTAATGCAATCTCCCTGAGTAAACACACAAAGAGTGGGATCTGTAGGCGGTATTTTTACCTGTTGCTCGGCTTTTTTATCACAAGCGCTAAGATTTAACGCAATTAACATGATGTAAAGCGGGAGACGTTTGCGATTAAGCACAAAAATTAACCTTGTGATGCAAGATGTTAACATTCTATGGCGTAGGTTGATCTAGATCAACTTTCCGTCCCCCTTCTTTGGTATCTTTTTTGACATGGCTCAAGTATCATTGCGAAACCTCATATTTGAGCACAAATGTGTAGGGTAACGCATTGACATGGCTTCATAACCCTTATAGGGACATGAGCTTTGTGTCATATATAACAGGTAAAGCTAGTCTTTACTAAAAGTAAAAGTAATAAGCAGTGGAAGCATTATGATGAACCATTCCCAGCCAACAGGCGCTGATTACAATTACACCATTGTCCGCCAATTCGCCTTAACCACAGTTTTGTGGGGTATTGTTGGTATGTCAGTCGGTGTTTTAATTGCGGCTCAGTTAATCTGGCCACATCTGAACTTCGATACGCCTTGGTTTACGTATAGTCGCTTGCGACCATTACACACCAATGCGGTAATTTTCGCGTTCGGAACATCAGCCCTCTTTGCAACATCCTATTATGTCGTACAACGCACCTGTCAAACCCGACTATTTGCACCTAAATTAGCTGCATTTACGTTTTGGGGATGGCAAGCCATCATTCTGTCAGCAGCCATCACTCTGCCAATGGGTTATACCAGCGGTAAAGAATATGCTGAATTAGAATGGCCAATCGATATCGCTATTACGATCGTTTGGGTATCCTATGCAATAGTGTTCTTCGGCACTATTATCAAACGAACAACATCGCATATTTACGTAGCGAACTGGTTCTTTGGTGCATTTATCATTACGGTTGCCGTGCTTCACATCGTGAACTCAATGGCCGTTCCTGTTAGCTTGTTTAAGTCATACTCTATGTACAGTGGCGCGGTCGATGCCATGGTGCAATGGTGGTATGGTCACAACGCGGTAGGCTTCCTGTTAACCGCAGGCTTCTTAGGTATGATGTACTACTTCGTTCCTAAGCAAGCGGGTCGTCCTGTTTACTCATATCGTCTGTCGATTGTGCACTTTTGGGCACTGATCGCACTGTACATTTGGGCAGGTCCTCACCACTTACACTACACTGCCCTGCCTGACTGGACTCAGTCTTTAGGTATGGTGATGTCACTGATCCTGTTCGCACCATCTTGGGGCGGTATGATCAACGGTATCATGACCTTATCTGGCGCATGGCACAAACTGCGTACTGACCCAGTATTGCGTTTCTTAGTGGTTTCTCTGTCTTTCTATGGTATGTCGACCTTCGAAGGTCCGATGATGGCCATCAAGACAGTTAACGCTTTATCTCACTACACAGATTGGACAGTAGGTCACGTTCACTCCGGCGCGCTAGGCTGGGTTGCAATGGTATCTATCGGTTCTCTGTATCACTTGATCCCAGTACTGTTCGGCCATGGCCGTATGTACAGCATCAAGTTAGTTAACGTGCATTTCTGGTTAGCGACAATCGGTACTGTTCTTTACATCGTGTCTATGTGGATTTCGGGTGTAATGCAGGGTCTGATGTGGCGTGCAGTTAACGCTGACGGTACTTTGACTTATAGCTTTGTTGAAAGTCTGGAAGCTTCTTATCCTTTCTACTTCGTACGTTTCCTCGGCGGTTGTTTCTTCTTAACTGGTATGCTGATCATGGCATACAACGTGATCCGTACTGTGAAAGCCTCTAAAGATACATTGCCAGCACTGGCTGAAGCAAAAGCGGCTTAAGGAGCAAACTCGATGAAATTTAATCATGAGATAGTTGAAAAAAACATCGGTTTGTTAGCGATATTCACTGTTATCGCTATCAGCTTCGGTAGCTTGGTTGAAATCACGCCGCTGATTTTCCAAAAAGATACCACTGAGCCTGTTGAAGGTTTGAAACCCTACACTGCCCTGCAACTTGAAGGCCGTGACATTTATGTGCGTGAAGGTTGCTACAACTGTCACAGCCAGATGATCCGTCCTTTACGTGCAGAGACTGAACGTTACGGTCACTACTCTGTTGCCGGTGAGTCTGTTTGGGATCACCCATTCCAATGGGGTTCTAAGCGTACTGGTCCAGACTTGGCCCGTGTTGGCGGTCGCTACAGCGATAAATGGCATGAAGTTCACTTAATCGATCCTCGTGCTGTGGTCCCTCAATCGAATATGCCAGCCTTCCCATGGCTTGCCGAAAACAAGTTAGACGGCAAGTTAACCGGCGACAAGATGACTATTCTGCGTAACATGCACAAAGGCGGTTACAAAGGTAAGGATCTTTACACCGATGAAGAAATCGCAGGCGCGCAGAAAGCTGTTGAAGGTAAGACAGAGCTGGAAGCCTTGATTGCATATCTTCAGTCTTTGGGTCACGCACTCAAATAAGGAGGCAGTATATGGATTACGGCACATTACAAGGTATTTTAACCATCATTGTGATGCTGACCTTCGTCGGTATATTTGCTTGGGCATATAGCTCGCGTCGTCAAAAATCCTTTGATGAAGCAGCGAATCTTGTGTTTTCCGATGAGGAAATCAGCAAGGAATCGAAGGACTCAGGAGAGAATAAGTGATGAGTAGCTTCTGGAGTATTTGGATTAGCGTACTCTCGTTAATTGTGATCGCAGGATGTTTTCTGTTGCTACGTGTGTGTTCAAAGAACACCACGGATGTCAAAGAAGGCGAATCCATGGGTCACAGTTTCGATGGTATCGAAGAACTCAATAACCCACTGCCAAAATGGTGGAGTTATATGTTCTATATCACTATCGTGTTTGGCCTAGTGTACTTAGCCCTGTTCCCAGGTTTAGGTAACTACAAAGGTCTACTGAACTGGACCAGCTCTAACCAAAGCATTGGTACAGAGAAAGGTATTAAAGCCGATTCTGTAGCCGCGATTGAGCTGGCGGCAAAAGAAGGCATGTACGTTCAGTACGACCAAGAAGTTAAACACGCTAACGAAAAATATGGCCCAATCTTCGCGGCTTACTTGGCAACACCACTCGAAGAGTTAGTGAAAAACCAAGAAGCGTTGAAAGTGGGCGGCCGTTTGTTCCTACAAAACTGCGCGCAGTGCCACGGCTCTGACGCACGTGGTAGCAAAGGCTTCCCTAACCTGACCGACAGTGATTGGTTATACGGTGGCGATTTAGCCACGATTAAAACCACCATCATGAGCGGTCGTCATGGCATGATGCCACCAAAAGGTGGTTTGCCAATCGACGATAGCGAAATTGCTGGTCTAGCCGAGTATGTGGTTAAGTTATCTGGTCGTGAACACGACGAGAAACTCGCAGCTCTTGGTCAAGGTTCATTCATGAAAGGTTGTTTTGCGTGTCACGGTATGGACGCAAAAGGCAATAAACTCATGGGCGCACCTAACTTAACTGACGATGTTTGGTTATATGGCGGTAGCCGTGGTGTGATCGAAGAAACGATCAAACACGGCCGTGCAGGCGTGATGCCAGCATGGAAAGACGTTCTCGGTGAAGAGAAAGTCCACGTGATCGCAGCTTATGTTTATAGCTTGTCAAACAAGTAATTAGATATGAGTAACACTAAGGCCTCGATAACGTCGAGGCCTTTTTTTTAAAGTGCTAAAGCCACCTTTTAACGGTAAAATGGCGCAAATTTTTATAATGGGTATTTAACATGAGCGAACAACAACCCTGGTATAAGCAGTTTTGGCCTTGGTTTTTAATTATTCTTCCTTTATGTGCCGTCGTCGCAAGTTTTACCACGCTAAAAATTGCCCTCTCAAACTCTGACTCTCTGGTTGCCGAGGATTATTACAAAGAAGGCAAAGCCATCAACATGGACTTGAGTAAAGTCAAATATGCCAAGCAGCTTGGCATGCAATGGCAACTTGAACAGAATAACCATGAACTCCTATTCACTCAGCACGGCGGCCCAGCCTATCAAGCTGCGTTGAAAGTCGAATTTTATCACCCAACGATTGCCGAAAGAGATATTAAGACCACTGTCACCGCCGATGCCAATCATGTGTATCGCATTACTCTGCCCGATGTGTTAACGGGTGCTTGGGAAGTCCGCCTCGAAGGTTTTGACGGTAAATGGCGTATTCATCAACGTGTCGAATTAAAAGACAACGTCCAATTGTGGTTGAACTAATTGTGGTTGAATGAATATTGCTATGACGCATCCAAGTTGTTTTCACTGTAATGAACCTGTACTCACAGGCACGCAGTTTGTCACTCGCATTAATGATCGCGATGAACTCATGTGTTGCCCGGGCTGCCAAGCGGTATCCCAAGCCATTGTTGATGCAGGCTTATTAAGCTATTACAAGTTTAGAACTGAGCCAGGTAATAAACAGACTGCCCTTGTGCCTGATGAATTAAATCAGTTTAGTGCCTATGACTTGCCAGAGGTACAGCAGGACTTTGTCCACTCAGTGGAGAATAGCGACTCAGTGTCGCTGTCCATTGATGGCATTACCTGCGCGGCCTGCGCTTGGTTAATTGAACATAAAGTGAAGCAACTGCCTGGCGTAAGGCAAGTGATGGTCAACTCCACCACCCAAAGGGCGCTGATCAGCTGGAATAAACAGCAAGTTAAACTCAGTGATATTTTGGGGCAAATTAGCCGTATCGGTTATCAAGCTGCGCCCTACCAAGTGGATGAACAAGAACTGACCGCCAAGCAAAATAGCCGTAAATTCTTACTGCGTTTAGGTTTGGCGGGCTTTGCCACCATGCAAGTGATGATGTTCGCCCTCGCCCTCTATACCGGTTACTTTACCGATTTGGATGTGCAATATCGGGATTATTTCCGCTGGGTGAGCATGATTTTCGCCACGCCCGTGGTGCTCTATTCGGCGCAGCCCTTCTATTTTAGCGCGATTCGCACCCTGCTCAGTGGCAAACTCAATATGGACGTATCGGTCTCTATCGCCATTGGCGGCGCCTATATCGCCAGTTGCTTTGCGACCGTTAACGGCACGGGCGAAGTCTATTTTGAATCCGTTTCCATGTTTACCTTCTTCCTGCTGCTGGGACGTTATTTCGAGCAGAAGGCCAGACAAAAGGCCTCCGTTAGCTCCAGCAATCTGCATAAGTTAGTGCCGTTAACGGCGCATCTGGTTACGGCGCAGGGGCAAGAAGAGATCCCCGCTAAAAAATTATGTCTTGGGGATATTATCCTTATTAAACCCGGTGAAATGGTCGCCGCCGATGGAATCGTGGTTGACGGCCACACCAGCATCAATGAAGCCATGCTCACCGGTGAGCAAATGCCGATTGAAAAGCCCGTCGATAGCCAAGTATTTGCAGGCACCATTAACCTAGACCAACCCATTAAGGTAAAAGTCACCGCTCTTGGGCAAGACCAATTGGTTGCTGAAATTATTCGCTTGCAGGAATTAGCCTCAAACACTAAACCTGCCGTCGCTATGCTTGCCGATAAACTGTCGCGTTATTTCTCAGGCACTATCTTAACCATAGCGACAATCACCTATCTGGTGTGGCTACAAATCTCCCCCGAAGACGCCTTTTGGGTGACCTTGTCAGTATTAGTGGCCACCTGTCCTTGCGCCCTTGCGCTGGCGACGCCTACCGCAGTGACCTGCGCGACCGCGATTTTTACCCGTCTTGGGATCATTACCCGTAAGGCGGGTGTATTTGAAAAACTGCCTCAAATCAAGCATGTAGTATTTGATAAAACCGGCACCCTCACCTGCGGCACGCTATCGATAGCCAAGGTGCAATGTCATGGTGATGTGGCTAAAGAACAAGTGTTGGCAATTGCTGCTGCGCTAGAGTCAGGTTCTCGCCACCCCATCGCCGCGGCCTTTGCCAGCTTTGCCCAAGTCGATGTTGTTGCCGAGCAAGTTCACCATGAAGTGGGCTTTGGGGTGAAAGGTCTCATAAATGGCATAGAATATCGCATTGGGAATGCTCACTTTACTGGCGCAATAGTCAATCCTGAGTTTATCAATCAACAGATTTGGCTTGCTCGTGCCAGTGATGACCAACTAAAGGTTATCGCCACTATTGAGATCAAAGACAATATTCGTATCGATAGCAAAGAAACTGTCGACATACTGAAGCAACAGGGTTGCAAGGTCAGTATCGCCAGCGGGGATAGCTCTGGGCATGTGCATCAATTGGCAAAAGAGCTCGGCATTACGGATGTACACAGTGGACTCACACCGGCCGATAAACTCTCGCTAGTGAATAAGTTACAGCAATCCAATCCTGTGGTGATGTTCGGTGATGGCATAAATGACGCACCAGTACTCGCTGGCGCCGATTTATCCGTGGCCATGGGCAGCGGTAGTGCAATTGCCAAAAACAGTGCCGATCTAATTTTGCTTGGCGATCACCTCTCCCGCTTCACCCAAGCGGTGAGGGTTGCTAAACTGACCACACTAATTATTCGCCAAAATCTCGCTTGGGCATTAGGTTACAACGCGCTCATTTTACCTTTAGCGGTAACCGGCCATGTTGCACCTTATATTGCCGCTATCGGCATGTCGACAAGCTCACTGATTGTTGTGGGTAACAGTTTGAGATTATTACGAATTAAAATATAACAATAAAATAGGCTTAGCTAATGAGCATCATTTATGTACTTATCCCTATTGCGATGATCTTTGTGTTGATCGCTGTAGCCGTGTTCTTTTGGGCGGTAAAATCCGAACAATTCGATGATTTAGACCGCCAAAGTGTCTCAATTCTATTCGATGAAGATGCCGACAAACCTAATCCTGCGAGCATCAAGCAACAGGAATCTCAAGACAAAGGCATGCCTCAGTGACTGGCACTGTGATTGAATACAATGTAATGGGTGCGTTTCTCGTTGGTCTAATGGGAGCCGCTCACTGCTTTGGCATGTGTGGTGGCCTTGTTGGCGCCTTTTCCTCTCAGCTTGCTAATCCTAAGCAAGGAAACCACTTAGCCCATCAACTCACTTACTTATTAAGTTATAACCTTGGCCGGATTGTCAGTTATACCTTCGCGGGCGCTTTAGTCGGCGGTTCATCTGCCATGCTTGGGCACTTATTTGAGCTAGATAGCTACCTATTAATTCTCCGGATCATCGCCGGCGTCATGATGATTGCAACCGGGCTTTACATTGCAAAAATTTGGATCGGAATAGTACAAATTGAACGCCTTGGTCAGGTATTGTGGCGTTATTTGAAACCCATAGCACAACGTCTGGTGCCAATCACTACGCCAATGCAAGCTATCACCGCGGGATTGATATGGGGATGGCTGCCCTGCGGACTGGTATATAGCACCTTAACTTGGTCTGTAGCAGCAGGTTCCGCCAGTCAAGGCGCCTTGATCATGCTGGCATTTGGTTTGGGTACACTCCCTGCACTACTCAGTGCAGGATTGGCGGCCAAACGCTTAGCCAATTGGGTACAGCAAAAAACCGTTAGATTATTGAGTGGCTTACTTTTAATTGCCTTTGGTGCACAAACTTTATATATCGCCCTGTCGCAGCTAAACTAGCCCAAGCGAATGAATTGGTTTAACATGGCTGCAGTGGATTAACTTGAGAACCGACATGACAATAGAGCAGAATAAAAACCGTCGTCCCGCCGCCAGTGGGTGCGCAATTCATTGTCACGATTGCAGTATGGGAACCCTTTGTATCCCATTCACCCTCAATGCAAATGAACTCGATCAACTCGATGACATTATTGAGCGTAAGAAACCTATTCAAAAAGGCGAACAGATTTTTAAATCAGGTGATCCTTTAAAATCACTCTTTGCGATCCGCTCAGGCACCATAAAAAGTTACACTATCACCGAACAAGGCGATGAACAGATCACTGGCTTTCATTTAGCGGGAGATGTCATTGGTTTTGATGGTATTCATGCACAATCTCATCAAAGTTTTGCACAAGCCTTAGAAACTTCCATGGTGTGTGAAATACCCTTCAATATTCTCGATGAACTTTCAGGCACAATGCCTAAATTACGCCAACAAATCATGCGCTTAATGAGTAATGAAATCATGAGCGATCAAGAAATGATTTTGCTGCTCAGTAAGAAAAATGCAGAAGAACGCCTCGCTGCATTTATCAGTAATCTCGCTAACCGCTTTGGTAATCGAGGTTTTTCTGCCAAAGAATTTCGCTTGACCATGACACGTGGGGATATTGGTAATTACTTAGGCCTTACCGTTGAAACCATCAGTCGCTTGTTAGGCCGCTTCCAAAAATCTGGGTTAATCGAAGTAAAAGGTAAGTACATCATTATCGTTGATTATAATGAACTTAATCTTCTAGCGGGTAATGCCAGAATTGCCAGATAAGCTTCATCATTAATCATGCGTTTTTGGCGCTAGGCACTGGTTTTCAAAAGAGTTTTGATCTAGAACAATACAGATAATTGCCAAAGGCTCATGATGAATATGAGCCTATGACTAAAGGAACAAGTTATGAAGGATTATCAAAAAATACTGGTCGTTGTCGATCCTACGACAGAACATCAAGTGGCACTCGCTCGAGCGGTTACCTTAGCCAGTAAAAGTAACGCCCATGTGACCGTGTTTCTTTCGATTTTTGACTTCTCCTATGAAATGACATCGATTCTATCGAGCCAAGAGCGCGAAGCCATGCGCCAAGGTGTGATTGATCAACGTTTAGCTTGGATACAAGATCTGCTGTCAGCCTATAACCACCTACAACTGAATATTGATACGCAAGTTATTTGGCACAACCGCCCCTTTGAAAGCATTATTAACTATGCCATTGCAGGGCAATATGATCTGATTGTTAAAGGCACCCATGCTCATGATAAATTAAAAGCGGTGATCTTTACTCCGACGGATTGGCATTTAATGCGTAAAGCCCCTGTTCCTGTATTAATGGTCAAAGATCATGATTGGCCTGAAACCGGTAAAATCCTCTGTGCGGTAAACGTGGCGACTGAGGATACCGATCATCAAATGCTTAACGGCAAAATTATTGAACATGCGAAGGATTTAGCCGCAAAATTTGCCGCCGAAGTTCACTTAGTCAATGGCTATCCTGGTACACCGGTAAATCTTGCCATTGAACTCCCCGATTTTGATGCACAAACCTACAACGACACCATTCGCCTACAACACGAACAAAGAGTGCAATACCTGGCTAATGCCTATGGTATCGATACACTCCATTGCCATGTGAGGGAAGGATTGCCAGAGGATGTGATCCCTGAGCTTGCTGAGCAGCTCGATGCTGAATTAGTTATTTTAGGTACAGTCGGTCGTACGGGCTTTTCAGCAGCACTCATTGGCAACACAGCAGAACATGTTATCGATAGCATCAATTGTGATTTATTAGCTATCAAACCTGATGGTTATAAATCGCCGCTTGAAGAGGCATAGCGCACGCCGCTCTTTACCCCGCCGTCGATAGCTGGAATAATACGCGCCCTGAAACTGAGTTACTGGGCGCTTTTTTTATGTTGGAAGCTATGTCTGAAGTTACGGCGAGTCAAATGCCTGAAGAATTATCAAAAAAACAAATTACCCGTCTGAATAAATTACAGAAGCGTCTGCGTCGTGAAGTGGGTAGTGCTATCGCCGACTACAACATGATTGAAGATGGTGACCGAGTCATGTGCTGCCTAAGTGGCGGTAAAGACAGCTATGCTATGCTGGATATTCTGCTCAATCTACAACAGCGCGCGCCTGTACAGTTCGAAATTATTGCCGTTAACTTAGATCAAAAGCAGCCAGGTTTCCCTGAAGATATACTGCCTGCCTATCTAGATAGCCTTAATATTCCCTACCACATTCTTGAAAAAGACACTTACTCGATTGTGAAGGAGAAAATTCCTGAAGGCAAAACCACTTGCTCACTGTGCTCTCGCCTGCGTCGTGGCACTCTCTATGGTTTTGCGCAACGAATTGGCGCAACCAAGATAGCTCTCGGTCATCACAGAGACGATATTATTGAAACGCTATTCCTCAATATGTTTTATGGCGGCAAGATGAAAGCCATGCCACCTAAGTTGCTCTCGGACGATGGCGCAAACGTGGTTATTCGCCCACTTGCGTACTGTCGTGAAAAGGATTTGGAAGAATACGCACAGCTTAAAAAATTCCCCATTATTCCTTGTAATCTCTGTGGCTCTCAGGAAAACCTCAAGCGTCAAGCGGTGAAAGACATGCTCAATCAGTGGGATAGACTATATCCTGGCCGTATTGAAACCATTTTCACTGCTATGCAAAATACTGCACCTTCACAGGGTGTTGACCGTGACCAATTTGACTTTGTATCGTTGAAACGCGATCCCAATGCGCCAATGAAGGGTGATGTGGCCGAAGCCGATCTGCCCGCATTTGATTTTCTCGATATTGCTAACAACGGCCATATCGATTTAGATGCGGCAAAACGTATTAATATCGTCAACGTGTACGAAGCGTAAATGCGACAAGCATAAAAAAGCCCACTGACGTGGGCTTTTTTATAGCTTATCTATTGTTACTTAACCCAAGGACTCAATACGGTCGGCACTTGGCTAAATTGCAATGATGTCAGACTGTTGATCTGCTCGACGCTCAGTTTAAAGCTAGTATTCACCTGTTGTTCACGCCCATCGAGCGTCACTGTAACAGTTTGATCTTGAGCAAATTCAAAATTTAATCCTGCAATAGGATCCTTAAAGTAACGCATCGGGAAGCCCTGCATAGCCCCTAGTAAGTCATCCATTTCATTAGCAATTTGCTGTAAGCGTTCTTGATCATATTGAACTTGTGTTTGCTTCGATCGCACTTGCATCGCAATTCCACAGCCTTCAGCCTTACCCTCAAACTCTAGATTTACTAATGCGCGTTGGTCTTTCAGTGCATCATCAAAGGGAATAAACAAACGTTGCGCAGATGTATAAGTGAGTGGCGTTGAATTTAATTCACTCGAAATGGTACCACTCTGAATATGGCAGTTAGGCAGCATTGGTACACTAAAGGCCACTTCAACTAACTGATAACTACCCTTATTGACTTGCTTTAATCTGTCATAAAACCCTTTATATTCAAGGGAAATTGTTTCTGCCTGCACATTTGATGCACACAAGCAAACTCCCACTAACAACCATTTTTTATACATCCGCCTTCACCAAATATTTTTCATTATGACGTAACATATCGAGTAGTTCATCGATATAAGCTTCTTGCCTTTCAGAATAATTCACTAATCCATAGATAAGTTGGTCGGCACTCAATTCAGCCTCCTGAGCACGTAAATCGGCTCGAATTGAGCGAAACAAGGCATATGCTGTGTTCGAGTTTAAATTACGCATATAGGAGGAAACTGAAGCGTCTACCGATGGAAATATTTCTACTTCGTGTATTTTACCTGAGCCTCGCGAAGAAGGCACAATGCCGCAGCCATTACTAAAACACCATTCACCAAAGAAATTAAAACCTTCACGAGCAAAACGAGAACTGCCCCACCCAGATTCATTAGCCGCTTGGATCAGCACCATCGATTCTGGAATAATATCAACCCGTTTGAGTAGGCTGTTAAGGGATTTAGTATCGACACTGCGGGCAGCATATTGATATTTATCAAATAATTGATTGAGCTGCGCTAACTGTGATTCGGACAACGTATTGCCATTATCTATTACTGCCAACATATCAATGATAAATTCACGTTCAGTGGCAATAATGGCGTTTTGTTGTTGAACAATCGGCCTCAAAAAGTTAAAAAAGGCACGTTTTTTTTCTGCTACATCACTGATAGCAGAAAAGTCAGGAACTTGCGTAACAGGCTCAACGGCGTTTTCCAATTGGTTAACAATAGATTCAGGCTCATTCGTTGTAGGAATGAGCCACAATCTCAACGAAAAAATCGCCGAGATCACTAGGGCTAACGCGAGTGTAAACGAACCAATTCTACCAGTTTTCAATAAGTCACCTTCGATGTTGAGTTACTAGTGGCAAAATAAGCGCCAGATTATATGTCATATCTTGAAATTCACGAAATTTGGATGCAAAAACAACAATTCTTCCCAATCCTGCATTCACACATATCTAAAATGCGATCCGGTGCTTAAGTATTAGAATGCGTGAGAATTTTTAGTGCATGCTTTTGACTGAGCTTTTATACTAAGGTTCCGTTAGCCTCGGCAGTAACAAACTGAGTTTATCCGAGTTGATAACAGGATAGGATTTTACGGGTATTCAGGAAGGAAGCCTCATGCAGCAAATCTTAAACCAATTCAATCATGTAGTGGCAATCGGTGGCGGCCACGGTCTTGGACGTGTACTTTCATCACTCGATTTTCTAGGCAATCGTCTCACAGGTATTGTTGCTACGACAGATAATGGTGGTTCTACAGGTCGATTAAGAGCCGAGCAGGACTGCATTGCTTGGGGTGATTTGCGCAATTGTTTGTCCCAACTTGCTCATCGTCCTTCTGTCGGCTCACAATTATTTGAGTATCGCTTTCAGGGCGAAACTGAACTCAGTGGTCATAATCTAGGTAATTTGATGTTGCTCGCCTTAGATAAGTTGTGCGTTAGGCCCCTCGAAGCCGTCAATCTTATTCGGCATATGCTTAAAATTGAGACCAATATCATTCCGATGTCGGAGCAACCAACCCATTTGGTGGCATTACGAGCGTCCGGCTCAAAAGTGTTTGGTGAAGTGAATGTCGACAAGATGAATGAAGCTCCCATTGCACTATGCCTTGAGCCACAAGTTGATGCGACAGCCGAAGCCTGTGAAGCCATTTGCCGCGCGGATCTGATTATCTTGGGACCTGGCAGTTTTCTTACGAGTGTGATGCCACCTCTCTTATTACCCTGCTTTGCTAAAGCATTAGCAATGACAACCGCGCCCGTAGTTTTTATCGATAATCTGAATGAAGAAACTTCGCCAGCAGGTCAATTTAGTATTGAGCAACGTATTACTTGGTGCCATCAAGTAATTGGCAAACCCGTGATCACTAAAGTGCTGCGACATTCAGAACAAGTGCGTTTAGGCACCCTAGTTAATTATTTTCCCTTAAAAAATCGTCATAATCCGCAATTGCATGATCAGGCTAGTCTGCGTGATGCGCTTAACGCCATACTGCGGATAAAGTCAGAATTACCTTTAGAAACACTGGCTTCATAATTGTTCTCTATACTGATAAACCATAATACTTAAGTTTATCGACCGCATAAAAGTAAAAGGACAGCCTAAGCTGTCCTTTTTCGTGAGCCTCTTTTAAGTTAGAGGATTTGAGCAATCGCCTTACAGATCACAGGCATATTAGTTTTGGTCATACCCGCCACACTAATGCGACCCGAGCCGACGATATAAATGCCGAACTCGTCTTTCAAACGGGTAACCTGTGCTTTATTTAAGCCGGAGAAGCTAAACATACCGTTTTGACGAGAAATAAAGCTAAAGTCCTGGGTCACACCTTCATCTTTTAAGCTTTGTACAAATAGCGTACGCATCTCGGCAATACGTTCACGCATTTCGGTCAGCTCTTGTACCCAAAGGGCTTTCAATGATGCATCACTCAGAATCGTACTCACAATTAACGCGCCATGGGCTGGTGGATTTGAGTAATTTGCACGAATAGTACGTTTCACTTGGCTAAATGCACGCACCGCTTCATCGGCATTTTGTGCAACCACAGTCACGGCGCCGATACGTTCATTATACAAACCAAAGTTTTTAGAGAATGAATTTGCGACCAATAGTTCTGGTACTTTTGACGCAACTAAGCGTAAACCAGCAGCATCTTCTTCAATACCAGCACCAAAACCTTGGTATGCAAAGTCGAATAATGGAACTAATTGCTTGTCCGCACAAAGATTAGCGACTAATTCCCATTGAGTTAACGTTAAATCGATACCCGTTGGATTATGGCAGCAGCCGTGCAGTAGAATAATGTCGCCCGCCTGTGCATTGGCGAGATCTGTCATCATGCCATCAAAATCAATATCGTGGGCACTGGCGTTATAGTAACCGTATTCTTTAACCGTCAAACCCGCGGTTTCAAAAATATTTTGATGGTTTGCCCAAGTTGGATTACTTACCCACACAGTGCGCGATGGCGTATTACGCAATAAGAACTCGGCAGCAATACGCAGTGCACCTGTACCACCAGGCGCTTGAGCCGTTGCTGCTCGGCCAGAAGTCACGAGATCACTACCTTCACCAAATAGCAGCTCTTGTACTACGCGATTATAGGTTTGAACCCCTTCTATCCCTAAATAGTTTTTAGTTTTCTCTTGCTCAAGCAATAGGGCTTCAGCTTTCTTCACTGATTGTAATACTGGAGTCTGCCCTGCTTCATCCTTATAAATGCCAACACCAAGGTTGACTTTATCTTGGCGCGGATCGGCCTTAAATGTATCGGTTAAACCAAGGATGGGATCGGCGGGTGCGAGTACTACCTGAGAGAAAATCATGACTACTTATCCTAAATGTTCACGTGTAGGGGGAAAATTCGGCTTATTTATACCACTGTCTTAAGAGAGGGAATAGCGCCTATTACCGCTTCTTAAGGAAATAGTTTGGCTATTATGGATTGATTAAAATAAATAACAACTAAATGAGAGATCATTTATGTGAAAGCTGAATTTTTTGAAAAATATGATTTTTTAGAGGCAGATCACTATCGCTTCAAGAGTGGCTTTAAGTTATAAACTTGAAATTATTGCCAATAAAAAAGGCCTAACAAATGTTAGGCCTTTTTTATGTTATGGTACCCGAGGCCAGACTTGAACTGGCACGCTGTTACCAGCGAGGGATTTTAAATCCCTTGTGTCTACCGATTCCACCACTCGGGCAAACTCTTTATATTAACGACAGTAATCGTATCATTAATACTTTAATCTATGGAGGCGCGACCCGGAGTCGAACCGAGATCGACGGATTTGCAATCCGCAGCATAGCCATTCTGCCATCGCGCCAAATTTCCAAACTCGTAGAGAGTTGGAGCGACATATCGGGTTCGAACCGATGACCTATACCTTGGCAAGGTATCGCTCTACCAACTGAGCTAATGTCGCATCGATGTCATAGAGTAACGTTACTACGCTTTCCCCTGACTGCGGATTGGCATTCTACCGATTTAACCTTCAGAGTCAATCAACAAATTTGAAATATTGCGCTTAACCACACTGTTTGCCCAATATTCAGCCATAGCGATATAAACTTGCCGATAGAATCAACAATTCACGGATTTGCTCAATAACAATGTTCAGATAAATTGTTATTCAACATAATTGAAGTATAAAAAAAGCGCCCTCTCAGGCGCTTTCTCTGTTGTACTTCTGTCTGTCGCAATTAAGCAGGCAGAGACAGCGTTGTTAAGCCTAACATCGTTTGCATAACACCGACTACTTGGCAGCTGTAACCAAATTCGTTGTCATACCATACGTACAGAATGGCGCGTTTACCTTCGGCGATGGTCGCTTGAGAATCAACCACGCCCGCATAGCGAGACCCCACTAAGTCGCTTGATACGATTTCAGTTGAGTCTGTGTAGTCAATTTGGTTCTGCAAGGGTGATTGCAGCGCCGTGTCTTTTAGGTATTCGTTCAATTCGTCTTTGTTGGTCTCAGCATTTAAGTTCATGCTGATGATCGCCATAGATACGTTTGGTGTTGGCACGCGAATCGCGTTGCCTGTCAGTTTGCCCGCTAATACTGGCAGAGCTTTAGCGACGGCTTTCGCTGCGCCCGTTTCAGTGATCACCATGTTTAATGGTGCACTGCGACCGCGACGGTCAGCACTGTGGTAGTTGTCGATCAGGTTTTGATCGTTTGTATATGAGTGAATCGTCTCAACGTGACCATTCTCGATACCGTACTTATCATTTACCGCTTTCAGTACTGGTGTAATGGCGTTAGTGGTGCAGCTCGCTGCAGACACAATGATGTCTTCTGGCGTAATATCGCCTTCGTTCACACCGTAAACGATGTTCTTGATGGCGCCTTTTGCAGGTGCTGTCAGTAACACTTTGCTTGCACCAGGGCTCTTCAAGTGTAAGCCTAGGCCTGCTTCGTCTTTCCAAATACCCGTGTTGTCTACCACTAAGGCATCTGTAATACCGTATTTAGTGTAATCCACTTCATCTGGTGAGTTTGCGTAAATCACTTGGATATAAGTACCGTTAGCGATGATGGCGTTGTTCTCTTCATCCACTTCAACAGAACCGTTAAATGGACCATGAACAGAGTCACGACGCAGTAAGCTTGCGCGTTTTTCTAAATCGCCCTTCTTACCACCACGTAATACGATAGCACGCAGTCTTAACTTGTTGCTGCGGCCAGTACGTTCGATCAGTAAGCGCGCTAATAAGCGACCAATACGACCAAAACCATACAACACCACATCACGCGGAGCGATATCATCAGCATGATCAATCGCAGCCGCTAATTCGCGTGCCATATAGCTTTCAATTTCGTTGGTATCGGTATGTTCAGCCCAGTATTTGACAGCAAGCTTACCAATATCCACTTTACATTGTTTAACAGCGAGTCTGCTTAAGGCTTGAACAAACGGGAAACTCTCGCGTAAACGTAATTTCTCGCCGACATGACGACGAACTAAACGGTGCGCTTTAATAATCTCAATAGTAGAAGCATTGAGTAATGGCTTACCATAAACCACAACTTCGACGCCTTGGTTACGGTATAACTTGCCCAGCAAAGG
Source organism: Shewanella sp. MM_2022_3 (assembly GCF_022557375.1). Taxonomy (NCBI): domain Bacteria; kingdom Pseudomonadati; phylum Pseudomonadota; class Gammaproteobacteria; order Alteromonadales; family Shewanellaceae; genus Shewanella; species Shewanella sp. MM_2022_3. Next base: position 78,372 of record NZ_JAKZGV010000010.1, on the reverse strand, counting down.
TTGCATTGCCTCTGCCATTTCAAAACGTTCTTGCCAACTTTGTAGGTGTTTATCAGCGCTCATTTACAGATCCTTTATCTCACTTTTCAATAAAATATATTGAAAGGTTTGAGTAACATGACGAAAAGACCAATAATCTTATGTAGGTTTTAGGGAAAACCCTCTGTTTTGGTCGGCGCCATTGTAATGAAAACTGACCCAGCTTGCTAGTAAGATATTTTCTGTAAATCTGTAATTTTATTAGAGAAAATTGCATTTTGGAGCGTATTTTGAGACAAAATCTAGTAATAATTACATCATTTACCCTCGCGATAAGCCTTTTCGGTTGTGATAATGGCCGAAATATCGAAACGATTTGTAAAAATAATCCTGAAATTTGTGCCGATTTGCATAAGGATGGCTGGTGTTTAGCCGAGAAAACAAAGTTGATCCAAAGTCGATACGACCTAATGGACAATAAAAATCCTACAGGCAAGCAACTCTATCAACAGTTAACTTACCTCGAGGACTATAGTCGATGTATTGAATTGGCCTCGGGCGTTCAGCACATTATCCACACAAGCCGCACAGCTGATAGAGCCAGAGCCTTTCGACTAAGTACACAAAATTTGAGTCGGTTGCAGGATGAAACCCGCGAGCGCCAAGACCCGTTTATGTCTTATTATCAATGGACACGTTTTGGTGACACGGATGCATTAAACCGACTCTTGGCACAAGAAAATGCTGGCGAAGTCACTGAGCCATTTCTTTTAGCGCAAATAGCCACCTACTACAGCAACCGTAATGCCATCAAAGCGCAACAACTCTACCTTACTGTGTTTGCAGAGATCCAATACGCTGACTTTGATCCAAATTGGTTGCTTGGGCTCGCTGCAGCCTATCGCCAAACCCAAGCGCTAGAAAAAACTTACATGCTGACAAAAGCCAATTTACTACTTACGCAGCAGAAGTATTCTGAAGATAAGATGCTAGCCTTAATCGGTGGCAACAAAACGCTGGCGACAAGATTAGATGAATACGCCCAGAATTTGATCAATGCGTTAGAAGATGGCCTCTATTCGACTAGTCCGGTTGCGCTCTGGCTTGCTCCACCTCAGACAGAGGTAACACCGCCAGCGGCAACTCCCGTCGAACCAGAGAAGCCAAACTCGCCTTAAGGCTTGGGCCTTGAGTAACGTCGGCAAAATGTTTGCCATCTTGTAATTTTTTATCCAAATGCAGTGCTAAAAAAGGGGTTTTCGCGAGCAATGTAAAAAAAACACCTAATTTGTTAACCGAATCCCGGCAAAATAGCCGAATTAACTTGACGATAGCTGTCAGTTTGGTAATTTTACTACCAGTTGAATTTTATAATCACCAGAGGGATATGAGATGACTATCCGTGTTGCAATAAATGGTTACGGCCGTATCGGTAGAAACGTATTACGCGCCCTGTACGAAAGCGAAAAAGCTTACCCAATCAAAATTGTTGCCATCAACGATTTAGGCGACGCTTCAATCAACGCTCACCTGACAAAATACGATTCTGTACATGGTCGTTTCAATGCCAAAGTTGAGCATGATGCTGAAGCAATTTATGTTAACGGTGACAAGATCCTCACTTTCCAAGAGCGCGATCCAGGCAAATTACCTTGGGGCGACCTACAAGTAGACGTGGTATTTGAATGTACCGGTATCTTCACTTCTAAAGATTCTGTTCAACCGCATTTAGCCGCTGGCGCAAAGAAAGTGATTATCTCTGCACCAGGCAAAAACGTTGATGCAACCGTCGTTTACGGTGTGAACAACAATGTGTTGACCGCGGATATGACCGTTATCTCTAACGCGTCATGTACCACTAACTGCTTAGCGCCTTTCGCTAAGCCGTTAAATGACGAAATTGGTATCGAATCAGGTCTGATGACCACCATCCACGCGTATACCAACGATCAACGTTTATCTGACGTATACCACACAGATTTACGCCGTGCCCGCGCTGCGGCACTGTCGATGATCCCTACTAAAACGGGCGCTGCGGCTGCTGTAGGTTTAGTTGTGCCTGAATTACAAGGTAAATTCGATGGTTTAGCGGTACGTGTACCGACTGTTAACGTGTCTTTAGTGGATTTATCTTTCATTGCATCACGTGACACAACCGTTGAAGAAGTTAACGCCATCATCGAGCGTGCAGCAAGCGTAGCACCACTGAGCGAAGTGTTGGCTGTCAACAAAGAGCCGTTGGTATCTATCGACTTTAACCACAATGCGTTTTCATCTAACTTCGATGCGACGCAAACCCGTGTTAACGGCCGTTTAGTCAAAGTAATGGCTTGGTACGATAACGAATGGGGCTTCAGTAACCGTATGTTAGACAACGCGGTTGCGTTAATGAACGCTAAATAATCTCGATTAGCGATTTAGCTAAAGCCCTGCAAATGCAGGGCTTTTTGTTATTTACCGTATGGCAACTGCAATTAAAAAAATATCCCCGCAAAGCGGGGATATTAATGTTGAAACTCGATGTGCGACTAAAAGCGCTTAGGCATTACCCTTCACTTTCATATTGAGCGTTTTAGCGAAATCGAGCATACGGGTCAGCGGGATTAACGCTTTCACTCGCAAGTCTTCATCAACAAAGATCTCATGGGTGGTTTTGTCGCTATCACTTAATGACGCTTCAATGGCTTTTAAGCCATTCATTGCCATCCAAGGACAGTGGGCACAGCTCTTACAGGTGGCACCGTTACCACCAGTAGGCGCTTCTATCAATGTTTTACCCGGCGCCGCTTGTTGCATTTTGTAAAAAATACCGCGATCGGTCGCGACAATAAAACGCTCGTTAGGCATGGTTTGCGCAGCTTTGATCAACTGACTGGTGGAGCCGACAGCATCCGCCATCGCCACCACACTCGCGGGTGATTCTGGGTGTACCAAAATTGCTGCGTCGGGATAAACGCTTTTCAGATCACGCAGGGCATTCGCTTTAAACTCATCGTGAACGATACAGTCGCCCTGCCACATCAGCATCTCGGCGCCCGTTTGTTTAGCAATATAGCTGCCTAAGTGGCGGTCTGGGCCCCAAATGATTTTTTTGCCTTCGCTGTCTAAGTGCTCAACAATTTCAAGGGCAATACTCGAGGTCACCACCCAATCGGCACGGGCTTTTACCGCCGCAGACGTGTTGGCGTAAACCACCACGGAATGGTCTGGGTGTGCATCACAGAAGGCGCTAAATTTATCGATGGGGCAACCTAAGTCCAATGAACAGGTCGCTTCAAGAGTCGGCATCAGAATGGTTTTTTCTGGGCTTAAGATTTTGGCAGTTTCACCCATAAACTTCACCCCAGCGACGATTAACGTCTTTGCGGGATGATCGCGGCCAAAGCGCGCCATTTCAAGTGAGTCTGAAACACACCCACCAGTTTCTTCAGCCAACGCTTGAATTTCAGGGTCGGTATAATAATGGGCAACCAATACCGCATCCTTTTCAATCAGCAGCTGCTTGATACGTGCCTTGTAGTCCGCCTTTTCGGCATCGGACAGAGGAATTGGCTTAGGCGGAAACGGATAATCAATAGTTTCGATTGTTGGGGCAAATGGGCTGGGGCTCATAACAAATCCATCAGGATAACAACGTTCGCGAATTATACGTAATTGGGATCAAAAGATTAACCCATTTATGGCCTGCGAATAAAAAAGGACGCTAAATTGCGTCCTTTTTTGCCGGATTGGCTGTAAGTATTGGCTGACAGCCGACTAACGCATGGCTAATAGCATATCCTGCGGTTGCTCAAGGTATTGTTTCCAAAGGTTACAGAAACGAGCAATGGTGCCGCCATCGATAACGCGGTGATCGCCAGACCAACTCACTTGCATGATCTGGCGCGCTTCGACTTCACCTTTCGCATTAAAGCGCGGCAAGGTTTGCAACTTACCAAGCGCAACAATCGCCACCTCTGGCTTATTGATAATTGGTGTTGCGACTGTGCCACCCAATGCACCAATATTCGAAATCGAAATCGTGCCTTCTTTAAGATCTGCTGGTGCAACACGGCCGTTACGCGCAGCAGTGGTTAAGCGGGTGATCTCGGCAGCCACCTCAAGAATACTCTTATCTTGCACATCCTTCACATTTGGCACTAACAATCCCACTTTCGAATCTACTGCCATACCAATGTTATGACGCGCCTTGTAGGTGATTTCCGTACAATCAGCATTCACTTGGCTGTTAAGCACAGGGAACTGCGTTAAGGCTAATGACATGGCCTTCATAAAGAATGGCATCATGGTCAACTTAACTTCGTCGGAGGAATACTTGGCCTTCATGCTTTCACGCAGAGCGACTAAGTCTGTCAGATCAAACTCTTCGCAATAGGTGAAGTGTGGAATGGTTGATACCGATTCGACCATCATTTTCGCCATCACGGCTTTCACGCCACGGATAGGCTCAACAATGTCACCCCGTGCAGAATTTGCCACGACGTTAGAGACGGTTGATTGAGTCACACCTGATTGAGTCGGTGCTACAGCCACTGGCGCAACGGCAGACACAGCGCCGCCCTGCGCTTGGAAGCGAGTAATGTCTTCCTTATATACTCGGCCATGTTTGCCACTACCAGGTACGCGACTTAAATCGATATCTAAGGCACGTGCCATACGGCGAACGGCTGGGCTGGCTAAGGCTTTACCTTGGCGTGCAGGCTCCGAGGACACCGCCGCGCAAGCGGCTGGTGCAGCGGTATTCGCAGCGGCAACGCTTGCTTCCTGTGCATGGCTGACCGGCGCACTAACGCCACCTTCAACCTCAATCGAAAATAGTGGCGCATGTACTTTCGCTAACTGGCCCTTACGGTAGTGCAATTTGACAATTTTGCCCGCTTTGATGGCGGGGATTTGCACTAAGGCTTTATCAGTCATCACATCGGCGATGGGTTGGTCTTCAACCACTGTATCGCCTTCTTGGACTAGCCATTCGACCAGTTCACACTCAACAATCCCTTCGCCAATATCGGGCAGCAGGAACTCTTCAACGCTGGTACCCGCCACGCTGGCTTGGCTTGCAGATGCTTGAGTAGATGTGTGTGCTTCAGGTTGAGACGCAGCAACAGGCGCAGCTTCGTCAGACTCAACCTGCACGGCATACAGCGGTGCATGCACCTTAGCAATATCGCCTTTGGCGTAATACAACTTAGTCACGACTCCTGCAAAAGGCGCCGGAATTTGCACTAAGGCTTTGTCGGTCATCACATCGGCGATGGGCTGATCTTCCACAATCGTGTCGCCCTCTTGCACCAACCACTCGACGAGTTCGCACTCGACAACGCCTTCACCAATGTCCGGCAAAATAAAATCTTTAATCATACCGGACTCCTAGAAGTTCACTGATGCCTTAATGGCTTCAAAAGTTTTGAGCGCATCGGGCATATATTCTTTTTCGTGGACCAGTGGATATGGGGTATCTAGACCACATACACGGCTGATGGGTGATTCTAAATACAAGAAACACTCCTGCTGAATGGTGGCCGCAATTTCACCCGCAAAACCACCCGTTAATGGTGCTTCATGGTTGATCAGTAAGCGGCCTGTCTTCTTCACAGAATCGGCAACGGTATCTACATCCCAAGGCGCGAGTGTACGCAGGTCGATAATTTCGCAGGAAATCCCCTCTTTTGCTGCCATGTCGGCCGCTTTTTCGATGATTTCCATCTGTGCGCCCCAAGCGACTAAGGTGATATCTTTCCCTTCACGCACCACTTCGGCTTTACCCAGCTCGATTTCATAATCGCCCGCAGGGACTTCTCCCACAGAAGCACGGTATAAACGCTTAGGCTCGAAGAATATCACCGGGTTTTTATCACGAATCGAGGCAAGCAATAACCCTTTGGCCTGCGCAGGATTACGCGGCACAACCACTTTTAAGCCTGGGGTTTGGGTGAAATAGGCTTCTGGCGATTGTGAGTGATAGTGACCACCTGCAATACCGCCACCATAGGGCGTGCGGAACACTAGGCTTCCCACATTGAATTCATTACCGCTGCGGTAACGGAATTTAGCCGACTCGTTTACGATCTGATCGAACGCCGGAAAGATGTAATCAGCAAACTGGATTTCGGCCACCGCGGTCATACCATTAGAGGCTAAGCCGTTGGCAAAACCCGCAATACCTTGCTCAGTCAGTGGCGTGTTAAAGCAGCGGCTGCGACCAAACTTTTCCTGCAAACCAGAAGTTGCGCGAAACACGCCGCCAAAGTGGCCAACGTCTTCACCAAACACCACCATGCGCTCATCAGCTTGCATGGCGATTGACAAGGCCTCATTGACGGCCTGTAACATATTCATTTCTGCCACGGCTTATAGCCTCCCTGCACTTTTGGGATAGGATTGCGGATATTTTTTGATGTGTTCTTTAAGATCGCTCAGTTGCTTTTTAAGCGCAGGCGTTGGCTTGTCGTACACGTCTTCAATAATCTCATCCAGCATAGGGATAGGTAATTTTTCCGCGACTTTAACGGCGGCTAACACTTCTTCACGGTACTTTTCGTAACGCTGGGTATCATCGGCCTCAGCTAACCAGCCTTTATTAATCAGCCACAACTTAAAGCGTTTGACCGGATCGTGTTGTTGCCATTTCGCCTCTTCTTCTTTTGAGCGATAGCCAGATGGATCGTCAGAAGATGAGTGAGCGCCCAGACGATAAGTCATAGCTTCAATCAACACAGGGGCATTGTGCTCAATCGCATAGGCACGAGCTTGTTGCGTTGCGGCCAACACCGCCAGCATATCATTGCCGTCGACACGAATGGTGTGCATACCGTAACCCACACCACGGCTAGCAATACCGTTACCGGCAAATTGCTCTTCCGTTGGGGTAGAAATGGCATAACCATTGTTACGGCAGAAGAAAATCACGGGGCATTTTAATACCGCCGCCATATTCAATCCTGCGTGGAAGTCACCTTCCGAGGCTGCGCCTTCACCGAAATAACAGACGGCAACATTACGTTTCCCCTGCATTTTCAGGCTATAACCCACACCTGTCGCTTGCGGGATTTGAGTGGCTAGTGGTGATGAAATGGTTTGGTAATGGAGCGCTGCGCTACCATAGTGGATGGGCATTTGGCGACCTTTACCTAAGTCCTTTTCGTTACTGAACATTTGGTTCATAAACTGTTCAGTGGTAAAGCCGCGATAACGTAGCGCTGCATGTTCACGGTATTGCGCGAGGATCACATCTTCTTGATCAAGTGCGGCTACGCTACCGACGATCGCCGCCTCTTCACCTGTGCAGGTCATATAGAAGCTGATCCGTCCTTGACGCTGTGCGCCAAGCATACGTTCGTCGAGTACCCGCGTAAACACGCAAGTATCATAAATTTTGGTGGCTAAGGCTTCATCTATTACAGGCAAAACCGCGGTTTCATAGGTAGTGCCGTCTGCTTGTAGAATTCGAAGGATAGGAATGTGAAGCGAGGCCTTATCCAAGAAGCCGACACGGTGCACTGTATCAGTGTTGAGTGTTGCTTTGCTCATATTGTGCTCTTGTTATCTCGTTACGCAGCAGAAAATCCACTGCGCCTAATTTATACGAATATGCCGGATGAACATTACGTTAACGTAAACTACCTATCAACCGTTGGCACAGTTCAAATGACAACTAATCCCCTGTTTGCATGTATATATTGCTTTACAAACTTAACGAACATTCGGCGCAACTGAGGGGATCAGACAAATCACCGTGCGATTGCCAATAGGCACCTTAGCATTAGGAAATACTATAGATTCAAACTCTTGTTCTACTTTAATTTCTTGTCCACCCTCGCGGGCTAAGACAAAACCTTTTGGAAAAGATCTGAAGTTTTCGACATCGGTCGCGAAGGTAAATTCAAAATCATCAAAATGTTTGTTAATCACTCGGCACACTTGATACAGATTCACTTTATCTGCCGAAAATGGCTCAAGCTGCAAAGGTTTGTCGGTGATAAGGCGAGTAAACATCTCTTGGGCGGCAATAAAACGCGTCATATCGTTCTGCCCCATGGGATACACCTTGCCTAATTCAATGGTAAAGGCATCGGCACCATACTGCTCGGAGGAAAAATAACTAAAAGTCGTTGTCGGTTCATGGTGAAACAACACAGTATCCACGCCGCTGGCCGCTAAAAACATGATTTGCTCGGCGCTGTAAGCGCGGCCGGGACGATAGGGATAAATCGCAAACTTTTCGTGTTTTGACGCCCGCATCGCCGTGTGTAAATCATAGTGAATACGCTGACGCCCTGCGGCTGCGCCCTTAAAGAAGCGGTCAACATAGGCTTCCAATTTTTTCGCCCGCACCCGCTCAGGATTCACTAATCCCGGTGGATTTGAATGCTCGCCACTAAACAGACGATTCATATTCTCGTCGATAATGCGAGTACCGTTATTAATCGCTAAAGGGTTACCAATAAGAAAGAGCGTGCGTTGTTTGGCGATTATTTTTTGTTGGAGAAGCTGTTTGATTAAGGTATTGCAGAGTTCGATGGGGGCGGTTTCATTGCCGTGGACACCGCAGGAGAGAATGACATCCTTACCTTGGGCTTGTGTAGGCTCAAAGACGATGACACCCGTGTCCCACACCTCGACTCGAGTATGTTCCCCTAAGGTGAAACTAAACTCATCCCCGAGGGTTTGTGGATTGGCAAGGGTCAGGGCGAGAAAATCCTTCGAATCTAACAGAGCTTGTAACACAGAATTCTCCTTATAATAGCGTGTTATAGGCGAGTCGTTATGGCAATAACTGCCTGTTTCATTGCACTTATCGCTACCCGCCTTAAAAAGCGCATCCATACTAACACAAGTTTTTAAGCCGTTACTCTGTGATTCTGGTCAAACAAGCGCATTTATCGGTAAAACCTTAGCATCTATCGTGTCTTGTCCAACAGCAGATTAATTTAATCAGTACACTTGCTTTTCGAAATGAGTTTCATCACAATCCTCAGCCATCTAGACTTCTATTGGGATTTATCATGGCGTTTGCAACTTTCGGTGCTGGTTGTTTTTGGGGCGTGGAGTATTTCTTTAGACAAGTCAACGGTGTGACCAACGCGACCTGTGGCTATATGGGTGGCAATAATTCAGCAACCACCTATGAAGAAGTCAAAAAAGGTAAGACGGGTCATGCAGAAGTTGTGCAAGTTGAATTTGATCCAACTATCGTCAGCTACGACGAATTACTCGAGGTGTTTTGGAAAAATCACAATCCCACAACCCTCAATATGCAAGGCGGCGATATTGGTACTCAGTATCGCAGTACGATTTTCTTCCATGATCGCGAACAAAAAGCCGCGGCAGAAGCCTCAAAACTGGCCTTTGCCCGTTCAGGTCGTTGGGGATTACGTCATATCGTCACTGAGATTGTGCCGTTACAACAATTCCATGTGGCAGAGGAATATCACCAAAACTATATCGATAAGAATAACTTACCAAGTTGCCATATCGAGTACTAAGCTTAGCGATTCAGCTCAAACCTGAATAATTTGACCTTACAATCGCTGCAAATAAAAACGCACTCATAGGATTTCGATGAGTGCGTTTTTTTATCGGTAAAAAGAATGCGTAAACGCTAAATCAGGCGCTGAGGGCCTTATCGATCAGGGCTTGTGCGTCCTTAATGATATCGGCAAGATGCTGCTCACTGATAAAGCTCTCACCGTAAATCTTAAATAACGCCTCAGTGCCCGACGGCCTCGCCGCGAACCAACCATTGGCCGTGGTCACTTTAATGCCACCAATTGAAGCATTATTACCAGGTGCATGGGTCAATACGGCCTCAATGTTCTCACCCGCCAGCATAGTGGCGTTTAAGGTCTCGGCATTAAGCTTGGCAAATTTGGCTTTGTTCTCAAGGCTAATCGGACTATCGATACGCTTGTAGAAGCTTTGACCGAATTGCGCCACTAATTCTTGATGGCGTTGTCCCGGCGTTTTACCTGTGACCGCAAGCATTTCGGCTGCGAGCAGCACTAAAATAAAACCGTCCTTGTCAGTACACCAAGTCGTGCCATCACGGCGCAGGAACGCGGCGCCCGCACTCTCCTCACCGCCAAACGCAATGGTTGCCTCGGCTAATCCATCGACAAACCACTTAAAGCCAACGGGGACTTCGAGTAATTTTTTGCCATGGAAGGCACAGATTTTATCGATAAGCGCGCTCGATACCAATGTCTTACCAATGGCTAAGCTATCGCTCCACTCTGGTCTGTGGGTCAGCAGATAATCAATCGCTACTGCTAAATAGTGGTTGGGGTCCATCAGCCCGGTGCCCGGACACACGATGCCGTGTCTATCGTAGTCAGGATCGTTACCCACACATAAATCGAAGCATTCTTTATGGGCCAGTAAACCTGCCATCGCATAGGGAGAAGAGCAATCCATGCGGATCTTGCCGTCCTTATCCAATGACATAAAGCTGAAGCTTGGATCGACCTTATCATTAACTAAAGTGATATCAATGCCATAGTGCTTGGCAATCGGCGCCCAATAATGAATACCGGAGCCGCCTAATGGATCGACACCCAGCTTAAGTTTAGCCTTAGCGATAGCATGCATATCGACGACATTGTCTAAATCCGTCACATAGGGCGTGATTAAATCAATGGCATGCACATAACCCGAAGCCAATGCATCTGCATAAGCGAGCTTATTAACGCCCTTGAGCGCTGCGCGCAGGTAATCGTTTGCGCGGGACTCAATCCACGCAGTGATATTACCTTCAGCAGGGCCACCATGGGGTGGATTGTATTTAATCCCACCATCCTGAGGTGGATTGTGGGATGGCGTAATAATCAAACCATCGCTTAACGCGGCACCACTTAGTGCCGCCTCGCGATTTGCACAAATAATCGCATGTGACACCACTGGCGTTGGCGTAAAACCATCATGTTGCTGGATATGCACAGTCACCTTATTGGCTGCTAACACTTCAATCGCCGACACGTAAGCCGCATAAGATAAAGCGTGGGTATCGATACCTAAAAACAGCGGGCCTTCGATATTCACCGATTGGCGATAATCGACAACGGCTTGGGTAATCGCCCAAATATGGTCTTGGTTAAAGCTCCCTTGAAATGCAGTTCCACGATGGCCTGAGGTCCCGAATGTCACACGCTGCTCGGCAGCATCCACATTGGGTTTGATGCTGTAATAATGGCTCATCAGCTTTGGAATATTCACCAGATCCGTCTGACTCGCGGTTTGTCCTGCCCGTTGATGTATTGCCACCTGATCCTCTCCTACTGGAAAATCGGTTATTAAATGGAAACGCCGCATCATTGCGGCGTCGATAAGTCGTTATACGCGTTCGGCAATGCCGTTGGCGATTTGGGCATCACAGCCCAATTGCACCAAGGCCTCGGCTAAAATTGTCCGTTTTTTTGCAGTATTGTTGTTGGTCGTTACCCAAAATCCGGTATTACCGATTTCCTTAGGATTTGCGGTGGCGCTAGCCTTGAGTAACTCCTCACGAGAGCGCGCAAAGTAGAGACGATCGCGCCCTTGGATCTGTAAAATTTGCGAAAACTGGGCTTTGTTAAGTTGATACAAGCTCTCGAGCAAAAATAAGAAGCGGCCCACCGCGCCTTTTTGTTGTTCTAACTTATGTTCATCAACCAATTGATTAAAATCGGTGACAGACTCGAAGCTTTCTACTTGCGGAACGCTCTGTGGCTCAGGCGTTACCACCTCTAAACTCGGTTGGCTGATAGACTGTGGCTGTGACTGTTCAACCGCATCGACGGACAGGCCGAGTAATCGACGGAGAATATCAGAGGCACTCTCACCAATACGTTCCGTTTTGCTGGCAATATGACGATAGAGCTCTTCATCCACTTCGATGTATTTCATAACCTTATTATCCTTTGTTATTCGATAGGCTTACCGAAAAAGTGCACCACAGGCGATCCTAGCAAAGGATCTGTGCGATCGTTGCCTCAGTGTATCTATCTCTATCAATCTGATAAAGCATCATTAATCTAAAAATGCGTGAAATCGCACATCAAATTAGCACAACGATGTTAATCGCTGAAAAAGCCAGCAAGTTGAAGGTTCTTAATTTCAAAACCGCCACAAGACTTGTCAAACTTAACGCATTGAAGGCACAATTCGCGCAACGTTAGGTACCATAGCACAGGCTATTCCATGAATTTTGTATCTTCTGGTCAAGGAGAAGCGGTCCTCCTTATCCATGGTCTCTTTGGCAATTTAGATAATCTTAAAGGCTTAGGTCAAGTTATCGAAACCCATCATCAAGTCATCCGCGTTGATGTACCTAATCACGGCTTAAGTGAACATTGGCAACAGATGGACTACCCAAGCTTAGCGAAAGCGATGGTGGATTTACTCGATGATCTCAAGCTTGAGCGCGTGCATATTATGGGACATTCCATGGGTGGGAAAATTGCCATGGCAACGGCCCTAGCCTATCCAGAACGCATCATCAGCATGGTTGCCGCTGATATTGCCCCAGTTGCTTATCAGCCACGCCATGATGCGGTATTTGCCGCACTCGAAAGTTTGCCACTTGAAGGCCACACCGATCGCCGTTTTGCCTTGGCCCATTTAACCCATAGCGGCATTGATGAAGCGACAGCCCAATTTCTTCTCAAAAATTTGCAACGGACTGAGACAGGATTTCGTTGGAAAATGAATTTAAGCGGCTTAAAAGCGTGTTATCCCAATATAATTGGTTGGCATAATCTTGTAGAAGAAAAGCGCCAAACTTACCACGGCCCCAGCCTCTTTATCCGCGGAGGAGACTCAAACTATGTCACTGGTGAACATAGAAATGCCATCATGACGCAATTCCCATTGGCGCAAGCAAAAACCCTTGAAGGGTGTGGCCATTGGTTACATGCGCAAAAACCTACCATTTTTAACCGGATTGTGTCTGAATTTATTGACAAACACACGGTGTAAATGACAACGATTCTCGACCTAAATCATATAGCCGACACCTTGTTGATGTGATATATTCGCGCCTCTTTTAGCCTTAGAACACTCTAGAGGACTAAGAAAGTATGTTATCTCAGTACATGGAACAAATTGAGACCATCGGCTTGAACCTGTTTTTTGCCGCGATATTTTTCTTTATCGGCATGGCCATCCACGATGTGCTAAAACAAGGTAACGTACCGAAATTCGGTCGATTTATTGTTTGGTTAGTGTTATTTCTCGGCTGCGCCGGGTTTATTGCAAAAGGTATTATCCAGATGTCTTGGGAAGGTTCAGGCATCGGTTAAACAATAAGAACATGGCAAAAGAAGCAACAGATAGAACGACCATTGACCTTTTTGCCAATGAAAAGCGACGGGGACGCCCACGTAGCAATCCTTTGTCCCGTAGCCAGCAACTTAAGGTCAATAAGCGCAACCAGATCCAGCGGGATAAAGCCAAAGGATTAAAGCGAATAGAGTTAAAGGTGTCACAAGATTTATATGACGCCTTGAATGAGCGGGCATTGGCCAGTAACATCAGCCGAAGCCAGTTAATCGAATTAATTCTTCAGCAAAAAATAGAATGCTGAGCAATCGATAGCAGCAAGATTAACGTATAAGTGAACTAGACATAAAGGATAGACAATGGCAACTGTAGGTCTTTTTTTCGGTAGCGACACAGGCAACACCGAAGCTGTCGCCAAGATGATCCAGAAGAAACTGGGTAAGAAAATGGTTGAGGTGAAAGATATCGCCAAAAGTACCAAAGAACAGATCGCAGAATACGACCTGCTGCTGTTCGGTATCCCAACCTGGTATTATGGTGAAGCACAGTGTGACTGGGATGACTTTTTTCCTGAGTTAGAACAGATTGATTTTACAGACAAACTGGTTGCTATTTTCGGTTGTGGTGATCAAGAAGACTACGCGGAATATTTCCTCGATGCCATGGGCATGATTGGCGATATCGTTCAAGCCCGTGGTGGTATTATCATTGGACATTGGCCTACTGCAGGTTACAACTTCGAAGCTTCTAAAGGCTTAGTGGATGACGATCACTTCATCGGTTTAGGGATTGACGAAGACCGTCAACCAGAGCTGACCGAAGAGCGTGTTGATGCTTGGGTCAAACAAATCTACGAAGAAATGTGTTTAGCAGAACTCGAAGACTAAGCCTAGTTTCATCGAGTGAGCTCTGTAAAAAAAGTGGCCCAATGCCGCTTTTTTTACATTTGTTCTCCACGTAATTTAAAGCGATATTTCCAATGGTAGCTCCCCAACATCCCCACTGGGATATCTTCTGCACTGTCGTCGATAACTACGGTGATATTGGCGTTACTTGGCGTTTAGCCAAACAGTTAGTCAATGAATATCAGATCCCAATTAAGCTTTGGGTCGATGACTTAAACAGTTTTTCGCATATTTTACCGACCCTTGACCCTAACCTCACTTGCCAGATTTTTCATGGCGTGACTATCCTTCATTGGACTACGCCCTTACCTTTGGTTTATGAACCAGGCGCAGTGTTAATTGAAGCCTTCGCCTGCGAATTACCCGATGTAGTGAAGCAACAACTGGCTGAACTGCATATTAAAACACCAAAATCTGTGCCTTTATGGCTTAATTTAGAGTATTTAAGCGCAGAAGATTGGGTCGATGGCTGCCATGGTTTACCCTCGATGCAGGCCAGCGGCATTAGAAAGTACTTCTTTTTCCCAGGCTTTACACCTAAGACGGGTGGACTGATTTGTGAGCGAGAGCTATTTGCCGAGCGCGATGCATGGCAACAGGATAGCGCCAATAAGCTGCAATTATTTGAGCGTCTTGGTCTTAAGGATATTGAAGCGCAAGATACTGTCTATAGCGTCTTTAGTTATGAAACCGAGTCGCTCCCAGCCTTATGTGAACTCTGGCAAGCCACGGCCAAACTCGATGCAAAAATTCACGCCCTTATCCCCAAAGGCCGCAGCTTAAACAGTTTGCAGCACATATTGCCCTGCCCTATAGAGGAATTAATACCTGGGCAGCAAATTAAACTGGGGGATTTAACCCTGCATATCTTGCCGATGACCGATCAAAAGGGATTTGACCGCCTACTATGGAGCTGCGACGTTAACATTGTCCGCGGTGAAGATAGCTTCTTACGGGCCCAATGGGCGGCAAAACCTTTTATTTGGCATATTTATCCGCAAGAAGATGATTATCATCTAATAAAATTAGAAGCTTTTATTCGACTTTACTGCGATAATCTGCCCCCTGATATTGCTGACACTTGGTCTAAATTGAACGTTGCATTTAACCAAGGAGAGCAATCCGCCGTGAAAACTCACTGGCAAAACCTAAATCCAGTCTGTTTGCCACTCTTACAACATGCTAAAGAATGGCCAATTGACGCAATAAATGCTGCAGATCTTGCAACTCGGCTAGTCCAATTTGTGAAAAAAAGCTAAGATGCTGCGCTGATATAGAAAATCGACATATAGGAAATTGTGTAATGAAAACTGCTCATGAAATCCGTCCTGGTAACGTGATCATGTTTGAAGGCAGCCCATGGGTTGTACAGAAAACAGAAACAACTCGTTCTGGCCGTAACGCTGCCATCGTTAAGTTAAAGCTGAAAAACTTACTGCTTAACTCTGGTACTGAAACCACTTTTAAAGGTGAAGATAAGTTAGACGATATTATCCTAGATCGTCTGGATTGTACTTATTCTTACTTTGCTGATCCTATGTATGTATTCATGGATGCAGAATACAACCAATACGACGTAGAAGCTGAAAACTTAGGTGATGCAGCAGCTTACATCGTTGACGGTATGGAAGAAACTTGCCAAGTGACTTTCTACGAAGGCAAAGCAATTTCTGTTGAAATGCCAACCACTATCGTACGTGAAGTGATCTACACTGAGCCATCAGCTCGTGGCGATACTTCAGGTAAAGTAATGAAGCCAGCAACTATCACTGGTGGCGGCACTATCAGCGTGGCTGACTTTGTGAAAGTTGGCGACAAGATTGAAATCGATACCCGTACTGGCGAATTTAAAAAGCGCGTATAACCGCCTTTTTTCGTCAGAGAAAGCCAGTGTCCGCACTGGCTTTTTTATTCTTTGGTAAACGCAATAATTTCCTCAGCAATATTGCTTAAAGCAACCTGCCGACTGACTGCGCCGAGCTTAACAGCCTCTTTTGGCATACCATAAACCACACAACTGGCTTCATCCTGTGCCAATGTTGTGGCTCCAGCATGATGCATATCTAGCAAACCCCGAGCACCATCGTCCCCCATACCAGTCATAATTATGCCTAGGGCATTTTTACCCGCAGCATTAGCGACTGAACGAAACAACACATCAACCGAGGGGCGATGCCGACTGACCAACGGTCCGTCCTTAAGCTGAACACGATATTGAGCACCACTACGTTGTAGCAGCATGTGCTTGCCACCGTTAGCAATGAGCACAAGACCCGGCATCACTCTATCGTTATCTTCGGCTTCTTTCACTTCCATTTCACATAAACTATTTAACCTACTAGCAAAGGCCGCCGTAAAATGCTCTGGCATATGTTGGACAACAACAATACCGGCACTTGTACGTGGCAATGCCGTTAACACGCACTCAAGTGCATGGGTTCCACCCGTTGAAGTTCCGAGTGCAACAACCCGATCCGTGGTTTGGTGTAGCGCATGGTTTGTTGATGTTAACACTACATCGGCGTTATGTTTCGCGGCGACAGGCATTTTTGTAGGGGTATTAACACGCAATTTTGATACTGATGCTTTAGCTGCAGCACGCACGGACTGGAGTAAACGGGCTTGTGATTCCTCCAAAAATCCCTTCAATCCTAATTTAGGTTTAGTAATGATATCAACCGCTCCCGCGGCAAGTGCAGCAATAGTCACTGAAGCACCTTGCTCAGTGAGTGTTGAGCAAATCACAACAGGGGTTGGCCTTTCAGCCATCACTTTTTTTAAGAAAGTAATGCCATCCATTCTTGGCATTTCAATATCAAGAATAATGACATCGGGCCATTGCTGTTCAAATAATTTAAGCGCAAACAACGGATCCCGAGCACAGCCTAATAAGGTAATATCAGGCTGGTTAGATAACATGCTGCTGAGCACTTGTCTGACAACTGCTGAGTCATCGACTATGGCGACATTAATCACAAGGCCCCCTTAAGTCTTGTTAATCCGACCAAATCACCACCGAGTTATTAGAGGTACGCATATCTTCACTCGCTTTATTAAAATATCGGTATTCTTCATCCTGAAGTGACGCAATTTCTTCATATTTATTCTCGATTAAACTGCGATACACCGAATAATCCGACGGATCGAAATAAATTATTCGACCAGAATGGCCTCCAAGATCTTCACTAATAACAGGGATTCGTTCACGTTGTAGAAACTGTCTAACAAAATCAATATTCATCCCGCCAATATCATAGTGATTAAGGATATTGTCAGCACACAAAGATAAAACATTCGCGCCTCCAAATATTTTACTCTGCAAATATTGCCGCTGTGCTCCTAACTTTAGCATGGCATTAATTAAGATCTCCATGGCATGAACACCATAGTAACCTGCGCGAGAATCAAGAAAATGTGTAAGCTTGCGCCGATCAGCAGCCAATAAAAAGTGATTCATTCCAATGATCTGGGCCTTGGGATCAAATAAACATACTGCCACACATGAGCCCAATAATGTCTTTATGACTTCGTTTTTCGCCGTCACATAATGCTCACCAGGGCCAATCATGATTACTGTTCTTTGATTTAAGGCTGTCTTTTCCACATCAAATCCTTTGATATATAGAAGGTTTAATCTGCTTTAACCCATGTTTTACGTGCATTAAGGATTCGGTATGTGAAATAAACAAATAACCACCGACTTTCAACTGCTTTATTACATGGTTTATGACCCTTTGCTTAGACTCAGCATCAAAATAAATCATTACATTACGAATAAAGATTAAGTCGCACATTCCGACACTTTCACAGGATTGAGTCAGATTCATCGCAAAAAAGCTAACTTTACTCTTTAAGCTTTGGTCAATTAAAAATGTACCGTTTTGCTTACCCACCCCCTTTAAGCAATACTTCTGTAATCTCTCAAAGCCGATGGCGTCATTACGTTCAAGGGGATAATGTGCCATTTCAGCCTTCGCTAGCACCCGCTGGCTAATATCAGACCCCTGCACTTGCCAGTGACCATCAATCCCTAAATGATCCGCCAACAGCATGGCTAAGCTGTAAGCCTCCTCTCCAGATGAACAAGCTGCTGACCATACCTGCCAGCTTTTTTTTTGTGGATGTGTTTTTATTAGGTTTTTAACAAATTCAAAATGCTCTATTTCACGAAAAAAGAATGTTTCATTGGTCGTCAAAGCATCAATAAAATGATGATATTCAATATGTTCAGAGTGTTTTTTGACGAACTCAAAGTAATCTCCATAGTTTTCATAACCAGTTTCTTTTAGGCGTCGACATAATCGACTAGCCACCAATGATTTTTTAATGTCGCTCAAGAATATACCGGCCTCCTCATACAAAAATTGCCGGATATGTTCAAATTCCCTTTGCGTTAAGGCGGTATGTTCAAGCGGCAACGGTGAGGACTTCATAGTGCTTCATCAGTGGCATCAGCTGCATGAAAATTGAGTTGGCTAATTGCACTAATGTCGGCCACCGACAGCACATAATTGATATCAAGTAATATCATAAAATGTTCACCAACTCGCCCCATTGCGCGAATAAAGTCAACTCTGAGATCGGCACCAAAATCCGGTGGCGGCTGTGTATGTTCATCATCAATTTCAAGGATTTCATTTACTTCATCCACTAACATCCCAATAGTTTGCTGCTCATCCTCGTGACTGACTTCTACCAACACAATACAACTTTTTTTTGAGATGACCGTTGTTAGACGCCCTAGCCTTTTGGACAAATCAATAACAGGAACGACCTTACCTCGTAAATTAATAATACCGCACAAAAATTCTGGCATCATAGGCACCCGCGTAATGCCTTCAATTTCAATGATCTCTTTTACATCCAAAATACCAATTGCAAAGGTATCATTCCCTGACTGAAAGGTAAGATATTGGGTAATATCTCCCACTGAATTGGCCTTCATCTCATTCACTAATTGATTCATGATAGGCCCCTATCAGAATCGTTCGAAATCGGTACGTTCAACATGTTGCTTAGCTTTGGCTGTCTTACGCCCAGAAGCCGCCATTACTGTTGATTTACCTTGATGAGATCTTTCACTACTGATGGCAAGTTTAAAAAACTCTACTGCGTCAAGTAGTTGATTAGCCTGACCGTTTAACTCCTCTGATGTCGCGGCTAACTCTTCTGACGCAGATGCATTCTGCTGTGTGGCTTTATCAAGCTGTAACATAGAGTCATTAATCTGGCTGATCCCAATGGCTTGTTCCTCAGAGGAGGAACTAATTTCCTGAACCAAATCAGATGTTTTTTGGATATTAGGCACAATATTAGCGATCAAACGGCCAGCATTTTCAGCAATACCAACACTTTCGCTGGCTAGTTTATTAATTTCTTGTGCCGTTAAGCTGCTGTTTTCAGCTAATTTTCTAACTTCGGAGGCGACAACGGTAAAGCCTTTACCATGTTCACCAGCACGGGCCGCCTCAATGGCAGCATTGAGACTTAATAGATTAGTTTTATATGCAATGTCTTCTATTAGGCTAATTTTCGCCGCAATCTGTTTCATTGCGGCAACGGTTTGTTCTACCGCTATTCCACCTTGTCGTGCTTCTTCAGCGGCTACCGTTGCCATATTATTGGTAACCCTAGCATTTTCGGAGTTCTGCTGGACAGATGCATTTAACTCTTCAACGGCACTGGTCGTCTCTTCGACACTAGCAGCCTGCTCTGTTGCTCCTTGGCTTAGACTTTGAGCGGTACTACTGACCTGTGAAGAAGCACTAGACAAATTATCTGCACCACTTCGAACCTGAGCAATCACAGAAGTAAGGCTATCAATCATATCAATCATCGCCTTATAAACCCCCGTCGCATTTTCACGCTGTTTTAGTTCTACCGTTAAGTCTCCGTTAGCGATTGCGCGCGCAATCGTTTCCATATCACGAGGTTCTCCGCCCAACGGTTTTTTAATTAACTTCACTAAAAACCATGCCAAGAAAATGCCGATCAAAATAGCGGCGATAGATACACTAATAACAGTGGTAAGGGTCTGCTCATTCTGTGCTTTAACAATAGGACCAAGGGCATCTTGCCTTTTTTGGATGGTTAATTTGATATCTTCAGTTTGGCGCGCAACATCAGCACCGATACGGTCGAGTTGATTTTGCACAATATCGTTTCTTTCGCTAATAGTGCTATAAACTGACTTTAACGAAGACGCATAATTGTCAATGCTGCTGGTAAATTGTAATAATTTTGATTGTGCATCTAGATCTGTTGCCACAGTTTTTAAGGCAGAAAGACGCTCTCCCTTAGCTAAATCAATTGCCATCAGCGCCTGCTGTAAATCCGCATCTAAATTTGTTTCAAGGAATTTAGATGCCGCTAAACGAGCAGTCAATATCGATTCGAGCACAGAACCTGCTCGATAAGCAACATCAATCTGACCTTTATTATAGGATTGATGCATAGTGTCAGAAATCAGTTTTACAACTTCAGTTCCTTTAGGAACCAACACGTTGGTAACTTCATCATTGCGAGATTTAATCAATTTTACTACAGATTCAAAGTAATTATTGTAATCAACAATATCTTTGCGAATATCTGAAAGTTGTTGACTCAATTCAGGCTCGTTAATCTCCGTCATGGCTTTTTGAATGATGTCATTAAGAATAACATTACGTTCATTAAATACTTTATAAGCTGACTCGTTCTTCTGAAAGATATAGTCATAAGCCTGCATTTGAATTGTAAGCATATTAGCTTGGATGCGACCAGCCATATTAGAGTCGCGCGCCAACGAGCGGTAATCATTAAAACCGTTAATGGCTTTCGTTAGTCCAAAATAGGCGGCTAATGAAATCACGATCAATAGTAATAACACCAATGCATAACCACCAGAAATCTGCATGCTGAGCGTCAGTTTTTTAAACATAGTCAATATTCCTTTTCAACATAGGCTATTCATCTATCAGTGCTACATGATGATATTTTTTGGCGCTAATGCTTGCTTCAGTAATTAAACCCTGTACGTCAAGGATCAAGGCAATATCTCCCGTTCCTAAAATAGTGGCACCGCTTAATCCCTTGAGATGTTGAAACATTTTCCCTAAGGGCTTAATCACTGTTTGCTGTTCACCAAATAATTTATCGACAACTATCCCTGCTTTAGTTCGACCAAAACGAACAACAACAAGGCTTTCACGGGTATGGTTTTGATTTAAATTCGGTATATTAAAAAAACTTTTAAGTCGTATAAAAGGCATCAGTTCCCCACGCAAACTGATGTAATTCTTCTGTTGCTCATGCCATTCGCCCCGATTGAGCTCGACACATTCTTCTACCATATTCAGCGGTATCACGTAGTTTTCGTTGGCAGCACCTACCATAAAACCATCAATAATGGCAAGAGTTAATGGTAATGTGATCGTCACTTTTGTACCTTTACCCAGCTCGCTATCGAGTTCAACTGAGCCGCGTAACGCTTCAATATTGCGTTTAACAACGTCCATACCAACACCTCTTCCTGACAGATTACTTGCTTTATCTTTAGTACTGAGGCCTGGTTCAAAGGCTAATTTCAAAATTTCAGAATGGCTAAGCATCTGGTTTACATCAATTAACCCCAATGCTTCAGCCTTTCTTCTAATGCGTTCAGGGTCAAGTCCAGCACCATCGTCAGTAACTTCAATAACGATATGTCCAGAATCATGGTAGGCATTTAACATCAGATGTCCCTCAGCGGATTTACCGGCCTTGAGACGAGCCTCTGGAAGTTCAATACCGTGATCTAGGGCATTGCGAACGAGGTGGGTTAGAGGGTCATTAATCTTTTCAACAACGATTTTATCGAGTTCAGACTCTCCCCCTTGAATGGTCAACTCAATTTGTTTACCTAGTTCATTGCTGACATCACGTACCACTCGCCGGAAACGTGAAAAGGTTTCGCCTATCTGCACCATACGTAGTTGTAAGGCATTTTCTCTAATTTCTTGAACCAGATGTTCTACCGATCCTACTAGGTCATTAGCATCGAGAAATTGGTAACGGTCGACCATCACCTTCATCGCAGCACTTGCCGTCACCAGCTCACCAACCAAATTAATTAACTGGCCAAGACGATTAGAATCGACGCGAATAGTTTGCGCCTGCTCTCGAGCTTGAATTTGTTTTTTAAGGGCTTGCTCAACCACAGGTTTATCGACAAGTAAGTTTGCAATTAGCACTTCGCCCAGTTTTTTAGTCGTGCAGTCTTCACTCTTACCAGACTGTAAATCGAGTGATTTAGAGAGTTCTCTTTCAGTGATGGCGCCGATCGATAGCAGAATTTCACCTAGTCGCTGATTTTCAGACGGATTCAGCTGTTCAATCAGAGCTTGAAATGATTCGGAGATTTTTTGTGAAGGTAGAATCTGTATATCGCAATCATCTTGGGCAAATTCAAATACCGACTCAATTTGTTCTTTCGTACAATCTCCAGCAAAAATAATACGATAGCGTAAAAAGCAACTTTCGAAGTCACATTCTTCGAATGGCGGCAACTTGTGGCTTAAACAAATAACTTCAAGCACTTGACCTAATTGATGCAAATAACGAATAAAGCTTAATGGATCTAATCCATTACGTAGTGCATCGGCTTTAAAATCCAGTGATATAAGCCAATGGCCCGTATCAAGATAATGTCCTTCTATCCGTTCAGGGGTAATCGCCTCTGCGGCGAGAGTCTGAGGGTAACAAGGTTCAAGGTTTTCATGTTGCGCTAATTCGGCCAAAATTGACTGACTTTGAATGCAGAGTGTATTCAACTCTGCCTCATCCTCCTCTACCGCAGCATTGACCAACGCCCATGTATGATCTTTACATTTAAGGAGTAGTGCTATAAGCGCACTATCTATTTTCAATTCATTTTTGCGCAGCCTATCAATTGACGTTTCAATGGGATGAGTAAAATCAACGATGGCACGATAATTAAAAATACCCGCTGCACCTTTTATCGTGTGCATTGCTCTAAAAAGTTGATTTATTAATTCTGTACTTTCTGCGTCGACCTCTAATGACAATAATGCATCTTCCATTTCTGTCAGTAGTTCTTCCGCTTCGGTCATAAATAACTTTTGTACGTCATTGGCGGTCATAGGCGAGTCTCCGAGGATATCACTATGGTATCGTCAAATGTGCCAGACAAACCCGAAAGTGCGAGGGCATCTATTACCGCTTTGCTGTGGTGACAAAATTCTACTCGATGTGCCTCATTCAATACTTTAAGCGTCAGAAGCCACTGAAGCCCTGCGGTATCGATCTCCGTCACTTGAGAAAGATCAACACTGATGTCTACACCCGGTTGCAAATGACCGACTAGTGCATCACGAAATTCCATAACACTATAGATAGTTAACTCTTCGGTTAAGTTAACCTTTATAGATTGATCTTTTAGCGCGATATTGATTGGCATACACAAATCCTTTTACGGTAAACAAAGTTTAGCTACCGCATCAAGCATTTGGGGTGGTTGAAAAGGCTTGACTACCCATGCCTTAGCTCCCGCCATGCGACCTTCTTCCAGTTTATCCCGACCCGCCTCGGTGGTGAGCATAATGACTGGAGTGAATTTATAACGCGGATGTTTTTTAACTTCTTTTAAAAAGCTAATGCCATCCATATTTGGCATATTAACGTCACTGATAATAAGATTAATTTTATCGCCATTGAGTTTACTCAGTGCATCTTTACCATCACAGGCATCAATGACCTCATAACCTGCGCCCCTAAGCGCAATACTGACGACATGTCGGATAGAGGCAGAGTCATCAACTACGAGTATTCTTTTCATCTCAGTGGCCATCCTTGTTTTATAAACGTGAACTAAAAGAAGTTAATAGAACTTTTCTCTGCATGTTGATAATGGCTATCTTTTTTTGAACTATGGTGAATATGCTGTTCGGTCGCCACATACCTTTGCTTCATCATGGCAAGCAAGGAATCCACATCACCTTCAGGAATAGGTAAACCGGCTTCCCTCGCTTGCTGTTGAACACGGATTAGCTCTGTAAGTTCATCAATACTGGCAACAAGCTGTCTTAACATTTGGTCGCAGCGATCTTGAAATTGAAAATCCACTAATATTTGCTCAATTTCTCTTTTAACTTGCCGACCAAGCTCTAATGCTTGAATACCCTCATCTTTCATTTGCAAAGTACGATTTTCGAGGTGGTCAATTACACGGATGAGAATGGACTCACCACCTTCTAGCGCTTGGCTTTCCTGTAAAGTAGCTGCATCGGTCAGCTGGTATAGCTCCGCCATACGTTGATTTAATTCAGTGATCTGCTGAGTGATCCGTTCACCTGTCTGCCCTGATTGAGCTGACAAGGTTCTGACTTCATCAGCCACTACAGCAAAGCCGCGCCCCGATTCTCCGGCTCTAGCGGCTTCAATTGCCGCATTTAAGGCTAATAAATTGGTTTGTTGGGCAATTTTTCTAACTTCAGCTGCGAGTCCATCAAGTGCTTTGGTATCGTTAACTAATGCGGTTAACTGTTCTAAATGGTGCAGTTTGGCACTATTCATCTGGTTTAAGTCATTAAATAATGCTTTTAGCAGAGCTTTGTCGTCTTCTATAGCTGGGGAGTGGAGTTGATCTGCGATCCCAGTTGAATTACTAGTGACTTTTTCGATTTCGCTGATAATTGAACTAAATCGCTCCGTCATATTGGCTACGCTTTGGTTCATTTGTTGGTCGACAGAGACGATATGTCCCTGCCAAACGGGTACTAAGCGGGAAATAATCGCCTCAAGTTTGGCGACTTGTTGGTCAACATGATGTCGTTTCTCTTTTTCATAGGCGAGTTGGCGAGATTGATAAAGATGAGTCGATTTGTGAATTTGTGCCCGAAGCACCCAAGCAAATCCAAAGTATGAGAGTAAAGATAAGCCTGCAAGCCACCAATGGGAGAGCCAAACGAGCCCGCAGAAGACTATAGCTCCAACAATAAAGGTCAAGGTGGTGGTAGAAAAAAGATTGCGCTCCATGCTTGTCATTTTTACTGTCTCTTTTATTTCTATTATGTTGTTACGGAAGAAACTTTTCCCTACAGATAAACGTAGTCGCTTTTTTCGTATTACGCCAAAACTCTGAGTACTTCTTGAACAAGATCACACAAAAGGCTGATTTAATTAAATAAGCCTCTAATTATCTCAATAAATTTAACATTGGGGATGAAATGACGTTCGGATTAAGTACATCGTAAGTAGTTGATGGCTATCGGTCTCTAAGTGGTATTATTTTTTAAACAGTTTTTAAGCTCAAACAAACCACAGCATCGATACTATAAAATTTTCTATGAATGCGCCATTTTTCAAAAACACAGTTCAACTCTCTAAAATTCATTGATTTTATAGCCGAATGCTAGATAAAGATCTTAAGGAAAATGAGTCATGGGCTTAAATTTTCCTGCATAAATAACCCTTTCTTGCAAGTAAGCCGTTTATAGGTACCGTAGAATGGTTGTTCCATTATCCTAGCAACCTCTTTTTAAGTCTTAAGGAGAAATGTATGAAATTAACTCAATTGCGTCATCTTGCGGTAGTACCACTGGCCTTTACGTTGCTTTCTTTTAATGCCAGTGCTGTAAGTCCGCCTCATCCAACAGGACTTAATGCCCCAATGATTAATGTTTCTCGTATGAACACCAATAATTATGCTCCAGGGGAAGCCGTTAAAATGTTCCCAGCCCCCAACAAAGGCATGGTTCAACATATTTTGACATTACCTAAGCTTGAGAATGAAGCAGACTACATGGTCGAGATCCAAATAGGCCAAACTCAACTTGTTGATTGCAATAAACATGGACTCAATGGCCAGCTTAAAGAGCTCACCGTTGAAGGTTGGGGTTATAACTACTATCAGGTCGATGAAATATCAGAAGGCCCAAGCACTATGATGGCCTGTTTTGAATTAGCCAAAAAAGAAGCATTTCTAAGGATCCCAAGTGAATTAACACTGCGTTATGACAGTCGTCTACCAAAGGTGTTTTATCTACCCGAGGGTGCAGAACTGCGCTTTAGAACGTGGAAGGCTGATTCAGCGTATCAATATTCAAAGTAATCATGTAATAAAATCAAAAAGAAGGGATATCTATTGCAGATACCCCTTTTCATTTTGAGTCTTAACATTGAGTCGTGCTAATTGACGTTTTCTAACACAACCCAGACAGCTTTACCTAAGGTTGCGAGCATCACAGCGCAAAATATGGCGATGACCGCAGTATAGGAAAGCCAACGAAGATAGCGTTGACCTTTATCCATGGTATTGTGTTATGTCAATTAACCGATCTGTGTGAGTCCGCCCATGTATGGACGCAGCGCCTCAGGGATAGTCACGCTACCATCAGCATTTTGATAGTTTTCCAAAATTGCAACTAAGGTACGACCTACCGCAAGACCAGAGCCATTTAAGGTATGTAATAATGCGGGTTTGTTATCAGCCTTAACACGGTAACGCGCTTGCATACGGCGCGCTTGGAAATCCTTCATATTTGAGCATGAAGAGATCTCACGGTAAGTGTTTTGTCCAGGTAACCACACTTCAATATCGTAGGTCTTGCTTGAGCCAAAACCCATATCACCGGTACAAAGCACCACTGTACGATATGGTAAGCCTAAGCGTTGTAAAACCGTTTCCGCATGGCCAGTCAACACTTCGAGTGCAGCCATTGAATCTTCTGGCTTAACTAGCTGTACTAATTCCACTTTATCAAACTGATGTTGACGAATTAAGCCACGGGTATCTTTACCGTAAGACCCTGCTTCACTACGGAAACACGCGGTATGTGCGGTTAATTTAATGGGTAACTCATCTTCATCAACGATGGTATCACGCACTAAGTTGGTTAATGGCACTTCTGCGGTTGGAATAAGGCTTAAGCCTTGGCCTTCTTCGGTCGCAGGTTTTGTGTGGAATAAATCCTCACCAAACTTAGGTAATTGGCCTGTACCCAATAAGCTTGCTTCGTTAACCAGTAATGGCACGTAGGCTTCGGTATAACCATGCTCAGTGGTGTGCAGATCTAGCATGAACTGCCCTAATGCACGATTTAAACGGGCAATTTGGCCTTTCATCACGATAAAGCGTGAGCCAGTGATTTTCACTGCGCTCTTAAAATCTAAACCGTTTAGGCCTTCACCTAAATCGATATGATCTTTAACGGGGAAATCGAAGCTGCGTGGCGTGCCCCAACGACGGATTTCGACGTTTTCAGTCTCGTCAGCACCGATAGGCGCAGACTCGTCTGGCAGGTTTGGCATCGACATAGCAATCGCGTTCACTTCTTCAAGTACCGCGGCCAGCTCGACTTTCTTCGCATCTAATTGCGCACCTAAATCGCCTACCTGCGCCATGATGGCATCCACATCTTCGCCGCGGGATTTAGCTTGTCCGATGGACTTGGAAATAGCATTACGCGAGGCTTGCAGCTCTTCCGTTGCCACTTGCAGTGACTTACGTTTTTCTTCTAATTGGGTGAGATGAGCGACATCTAAAATAAAACCACGGGTAGCTAATCGCTCAGCGGTCACTGCTAATTCGTTGCGCAAAAATTTAGGATCTAACATGTGATATATTCTTAATAGTTAAATGCGAGAAAAAACCAGTTGTTGACCTAAGTAAACCATAAACAAACATAGACTTAGGTTCAACACCACATTCAAAGCTGCCTTCAACCAATCTCCTTCTTGCATCAGCAATAAAGTTTCGTTTGAGAAGGTTGAAAACGTTGTCAAAGCACCTAACAGGCCAACACCAATTAGTGCTTTGAGTTCTGGGCTGATATGACTCAATTGTCCCAGTGCGTAAATGACGCCCATTAAAAATGAACCAAGGACATTGACCAACAGTGTACCAAAAGGAAAACTGCTGCCAAATACTTGGATCATGAATATTGAAATAAGATAGCGAAAAACCGCACCAATGGAACCACCTAAGGCCACAAGTATGAGATTATTCATACCTTTTTCTCCCACTGGCTTGATCTAATTGCGCTAATTGCGCCAATTTGTCCTTAATCCGCTTCTCAAATCCGCGTTCAGTCGGGAAATAAAATTGCGATGCTTGTAAGGATTCGGGGAAATAATTCTCACCGCTGGCATAGGCATTGGGTTCATCGTGGGCATAACGATACTCGGCGCCAAAACCCATTTCCGCCATGAGTTTTGTGGGTGCATTACGTAAATGATAAGGCACGGCCTCTTGGCCCGTTTCGCGCGCCAGCGCCCTCGCCGCTTTAAAGGCTGTATACACGGCATTACTTTTAGGCGCACTGGCTAAATAC
The DNA here is from genome assembly GCF_022557375.1 of Shewanella sp. MM_2022_3. Lineage (NCBI taxonomy): Bacteria > Pseudomonadati > Pseudomonadota > Gammaproteobacteria > Alteromonadales > Shewanellaceae > Shewanella > Shewanella sp. MM_2022_3. The sequence goes on along the minus strand of NZ_JAKZGV010000010.1, from coordinate 49,925 downwards.
ACAATCGCTTGGGCAATCGCCCGCTCACCTTCGGCAGGACCTACGCGGTGAAAACAATCCCAGGCATTGAGCGCAATGGTCATGGCAGCAGGATCTGCGTTGCCCACATCTTCTGAGGCTATGGCTAATAAGCGTCTGGCGACATATAGCGGATCGCCGCCGCCTTCTAAAATGCGGCAAAACCAATAGAGCGCGGCATCCGGCGCCGAGCCGCGAATCGATTTGTGTACAGCCGAAATCAAATCGTAAAACTGATCGCCATTTTTATCGAACCCCGCCACTTGATGGCCTGCGACTTGTACTAGCATCTCGATGGTAAAACTGCCACCATCGGCCACCATATCGCTCATCAACTCAAGCAGGTTCAGCGCCTTACGCGCATCGCCATCACATAACTGCGCCAGTTTATTGAGCACATCATTTGGCATAATTAACTGTCGTTGCCCTAAGCCACGCTCTGTATCCGTTAAGGCTTGGGTGATGATATGCACTATCTCGTCTTGGCTTAAGCGCTTAATTAGATAAACACGCGCCCGCGACAGTAAGGCATTATTGATTTCAAATGAAGGGTTTTCCGTGGTCGCCCCAATAAAAATCACAGTGCCATCTTCAATAAAGGGCAAAAAGGCGTCCTGTTGACTCTTATTAAAGCGATGCACTTCATCAACAAATAACAAGGTACGTTGGCCACGGGATTGAGCAATCGCTTGCGCTTGCTCAATGGCGGCGCGAATATCTTTTACACCCGACGTGACCGCCGAAATACGTTCGACATGGGCATTAGAATAATGGGCGATAAGTTCGGCAAGGGTCGTTTTACCAGTACCAGGCGGTCCCCATAACATCATCGAATGGGCGCGGCCCGATTCTAATGCTTGGCGTAGTGGTTGGCCCTCACCTAACAAATGGGCTTGACCTATGTACTCAGCTATCGTCCTTGGGCGCATACGCGCGGCCAAAGGACGAAAATCGGGCGCAAAATTAAACGATAAACTACTCACTCGCTAACCTATTGGGGTTTAACACGTTGGTCATCAACATCAACATCAACGTTATCAGGCAACACAAACTTAAACAGCGCTTTATCCGCAGAACTAATAGTGTGTTGGTTGCTTAAGTCAAACTGGCTCAGATTGCCTTTATCATCGAGTACATTAAATTTATTCAGTGTGCCTTTGTTAAAACACACATTAACCGCAGAAATACCAGCGTCCATCGACTTAGGTTTGATTTCATAACAGTCTTGCTTCTTGGTCACGCTATATTGCGACCAAGTGGCATCATCGCGGTGAACTAATAAAGCGATAGGCGATGCATTAATAGCTTCAGCAAAATCCATAATCACAACTTCCTCGGCAAAGGGGTTGTAGATCCATAAGTCTTTACCGTCGGCGACAATTTTAGACTCATCGGGCGCCGTTAAATGCCAATAAAACTGATTAGGGTGAGCAAGTGCAAATACGCCAGCACCGCTTTGGATAACTTTTTTATTCACATCGGTAACGGTTTGCTTAAAATCCGCCTTAAGGGACTCCGTGCCGTTTAAGGTTTCGCGTAATTGCTTAGCATCATCGGCCAACACTGCATTGCTGTATAACAATGGTGATAACAACACAGCACACAACAGTTTTTTCATAGGTATCCTTTGGACTAAAAGTTCAACTCGCCGCATTATGGCAAGTTCAAACTGATATCTAGCTTAACATTAATAGTGTTTTGGGGCCGGAGGTGCTAACACTTCGCGGTTACCGTTATGGCCCTGCGCCGACACCACGCCCTGCATTTCCATTTGTTCGATAATACGTGCTGCACGGTTATAACCAATCTTAAATTTACGCTGCACGCTCGAAATCGAACCTCGGCGAGTTTCGGTCACGAAGGCAACGGCTTCATCATAAAGCGGATCGTATTCTTCATCGGATTCGGCGGTTTCACCCGGCAATAGCACTTGTTCACCCTCACTGACGCCGTTGAGGATCTCATCAATGTATTGTGGCTTACCACGGGCGCACCAATCGGCTACCACACGGTGAACTTCATGGTCATCGATAAAGGCACCATGGACACGATTTGGCACTGCGGTTCCGGGCGGTAAGTACAACATGTCACCCATACCGAGTAAGGTTTCGGCACCTTGCTGATCTAAAATGGTACGGGAGTCGATACGGGAAGACACTTGGAACGCCATCCGCGTCGGAATGTTAGCCTTGATTAAGCCGGTGATCACATCCACCGACGGACGCTGGGTCGCGAGGATTAAATGGATACCCGCAGCACGGGCTTTTTGGGCGATACGGGCGATCAGTTCTTCCACTTTCTTACCGACAATCATCATCATGTCGGCAAATTCATCGACAACCACCACAATTGATGGCAGTTTATCTAAGGCTGGTGCCTCTGGTTCCATGCTGTCTGAAGACTTCCACATAGGATCATAAATCACTTCACCATTGGCTTTAGCTTCAGCGATTTTCGCGTTATATCCCTTGATGTTACGAACGCCCATCATAGACATTAGCTTGTAGCGGCGCTCCATCTCACCCACACACCAACGCAGCGCGTTGGCCGCTTCTTTCATGTCGGTAACGACTTCACAGAGTAAATGCGGGATCCCCTCATAAACCGAGAGCTCAAGCATTTTCGGGTCAATCATGATAAAGCGAACATCTTCAGGACCAGACTTATACAGCAAGCTGGTGATCATCACGTTCACCCCGACTGATTTACCCGAGCCTGTCGTACCAGCAACCAATAAGTGCGGCATTTTACCTAAGTCAACCACCACAGGCTCACCGGAGATATCTTGGCCAAGCACCATAGTTAAATTCGATTTGCTCTGAGTAAAGGCTTCACAGTCGAGTACATCACGCATATACACTGTTTCGCGAAACTTGTTTGGCAGTTCGAGGCCAACGTAAGATTTCCCTGGGATCACTTCAACGACTCGGACACGCTCTGCCAGCAGTGAACGGGCTAAGTCATTTGCAAGGTTTGAAATCTTAGAGGCTTTAATACCTGGCGCAAGTTCAAGCTCAAAACGAGTGATCACCGGACCTGGATAGACCCCCACAACAGTGGCAACAATATTAAAGTCGGCAAGCTTAGCTTCAACCAAACGTGCCACATGTTCTAACTCTTCGGGACTAATCGGGTTCTTCTTGCGATCAGGCACATCGAGCAAACTGATGCTCGGCAGCGGATCCATAGGCTTAGTCGGCACAGGTTTATCTTCTTGGCCGGGTAATACGACAATGCCATCGACAATCTTAGCCTTAGGGGCCTGCTTTTGACGCTGCGCTTGAGTTACTGCACCCGTAGATGCTTTGGTATCAAAATCGATCACATCGTCATCATTGAACGTTAAGATGTCATCGTCTTCATCAATGATAGCTTCGCGATGCAATACTGGTTCATCCTCATCGTCGTCGAAAACCTGAGCATTGAAACCGTTATCGGTTTCATCTTCGTCCAAATCAGCATCTTGCGCTTTAGCTACCCAAGGTGGCGCTTCAAAATGACCGTATTCAGCGACCGCGCTAACAGGATCAAGTTGCGGCTCAACGCGTTGCTGGCCTTTAGGTTCAGCTTTTGCTTTATTGTTGTTTAAACTTAAAATTTTAACCAAAGAAGATAACTTACCTTTACCACTACTGGCTTCAGTGATGAATTCTTCACGGGGCTCTTCTGGTAACGCCCGTGTATGGATCACGCGGCTTTGTGTTGTATCTGGTTGACGTATTTTTGCTTTATCAAGCACATGTTGCGAATCACGACGCTCGCGGAATTTATCCACAACAGACATAAAACCGCGAGTATCTTCCGTTTCTCGCTCACGCTTTAACGACTGAGGTAAACGTTTGAGTTGTTTGTAGCACCAGATTGAGACAAAGCCGACCTTTTCAACCACAGTCAGCCAACTGATCCCTGTTAATAGCGTAAAACCCGAGCCTAAACAGCACAATAGCAATAAGGTTGTGCCTAACTTATTAAAATATGGCAGCATCGCTTGACCAATGACATCACCAGCTACACCGCCTGCGGAAAACTCATAGATATTATTGGCGTTCATGCTGGCTAATGCCGAAAAACCAAGAATAAGTAGCAGAAAACCAATGATCCGCAATGCGACCGAAAAGTAGTCGATTTCCAACAAATCATGGGCGCGCTTAAAAAGCAGCCAACCAGTAGAGGCGACAATAATTGGCATGATATAGGCTGTCACGCCAAAAAAATACAGCAGGATATCGGCGATCCAAGCACCAACAGCCCCTGTCCAGTTATTGATATCACCTTGAAAATGAGACTGACTCCAACCCGGATCTGAGGGACTGAAACTGGCTAAAGCGAGCAAAATATAAGTGGCTACAACACAGCAAATGATGAGTCCGCCTTCGAGCAGACGCTGCAAGCCTGAGAGCGTGCGTACACTATTTCCTTGAGACAAACGACTTAATCCATAAAATTGAAACAGGTGGGCTAACGATACCAGAATCCCATTAAATGTGGAGCATCTTAGGCTGTTTTTCTCCTAAGAATTACTGCTATAAGATAAAAAAACACTCTTGGCTCATAAAAGCTAGGACTTTGACCATTAACTGATTATTCCGCAATCAATTTAGGCTACATTGTTGAAGACAAATGCCAGATAAAAATATGCCCCTAAGCTGGCTAACTTAAGGGCAAAAGCAAGGTTATAAGTGTGGTTTTAAAAGGCTTACACTGGAATAAATAAGGGGCCTAGGCCCCTTATTGTAACCGTTTCAGGGTATTAAATATCGCAGAGCAGCTGGTTTATCGCAACACGACTAGTATGTTTAACTTCTTCCATCACCACGTAGGTACGGGTATCAGAAACAGAAGGTAATTTCAGTAAAGTTTCGCCCAATAAGCGGCGATAAGCCGACATATCAGAAACACGTGTTTTTAATAAGTAGTCAAAGTCACCAGAAACGAGATGACATTCTTGAATATCATCCAACAGTTGCACAGCGCGATTAAACTTATCAAATACTTCGGGAGTATCACGGCTTAATGTGATTTCCACGAATACCAGTAGGGATGCACCCAAGAAATGAGGATTCACCAAAGCAGTATAGCCATTGATATATCCTTGCTTTTCGAGTCGTTTCACTCTTTCTAAACACGGAGTAGGACTTAATCCCACTCTTTTAGATAGTTCCACATTTGAAATGCGTCCATCAATTTGTAATTCATTAAGAATGTTGCGATCGATGCGATCCAAGTCTTTTACAGGACTCTTTTTATTATATGCCATTTATTTAACCTTGCTTTATCACTAAAACAACATTTTATTCTACGTATGTCTAAAGTTCAGCAGCATAAACTGCGTCGCCGATACTATACTAGATATCCCTGAATTAATCACGTTCAGGTCACGATAAAATAACAATTATGCCCATTAAAAGTGGGTTTTTCAGGCAATTGAGGCTCAAAAATGATTATTGGTGTACCAAAGGAAATTAAAAACCACGAGTATCGTGTCGGTATGGTTCCTTCAAGCGTTCGCGAATTGACAATCAAAGGTCATGAAGTGTTTGTAGAAACGAATGCCGGCACGGGAATTGGTTTTACTGATCAGGATTATATTGATGCAGGCGCAAAAATATTAGCAACTGCTGCTGAAGTTTTTGCTAAAGCAGAGATGATTGTAAAGGTAAAAGAGCCTCAGGCAGTTGAACGCGCCATGCTGCGTCATGACCAGATTTTATTCACTTATCTGCATTTAGCACCGGATTTACCACAAACTGAAGATTTAATTAAAAGTGGTGCCGTATGCATCGCTTACGAAACTGTGACCGATGACCGTGGTGGCTTACCGCTGTTAGCCCCGATGTCAGAAGTGGCTGGCCGCATGTCTATCCAAGCAGGTGCGATGGCGCTGGAAAAATCTTCTGGTGGTCGTGGTATGTTATTAGGTGGTGTACCCGGTGTTGAGCCAGCTAAAGTTGTGATCATTGGCGGTGGCATGGTCGGTACTAATGCAGCGCAAATGGCTGTCGGTATGGGCGCGGATGTAGTTGTGCTTGATCGTAGCATCGATGCACTACGTCGCTTAAACATGCAATTTGGTTCTGCAGTTAAAGCGGTTTACTCGACTGCCGATGCGATTGAGCGCCATGTATTAGAAGCTGACTTAGTCATTGGTGGCGTATTAATTCCTGGTGCTGCGGCACCTAAACTGGTGACACGTAGCATGATTTCTCGTATGAAACCAGGCAGTGCTATCGTAGACGTTGCTATCGACCAAGGCGGTTGCGTGGAAACCTCCCATGCAACGACTCACCAAGATCCAACTTATATCGTTGATGATGTTGTGCACTACTGTGTAGCGAACATGCCAGGCGCTGTAGCCCGCACATCAACCTTCGCTCTGAATAACGCAACTCTGCCTTATATTCTTAAGTTAGCTAACTTAGGTTATAAAGCTGCTCTGTTACAAGACAAGCACTTACTGAACGGTTTGAACGTAATGCACGGCAAACTGGTTTGTAAAGAAGTGGCTCAAGCATTAAATCTTGAGTACACAGCGCCAGCAAGTTTATTAGCCTAATCATATGAGAGCCTAGGTTCACACGGACCTACTCTGCTTTGTTCGGCCTCACTCTGTTGAGGCCGATTTTTTATGCAGATCACAATTATCTTCACTCACGCCGGTTTTAAGCCATAGCCTTAGTAAACTCAGGCTGACAATTTGCCTTAGGATTCGATTAGCATAATCTAAAAGAATCACCAAACATCGCTTTACCCCTACAGGTAAATTCCCTACAATCCATGCAATTTGCTAAAAGCACGGAGAGAAAAATGAGCCAAGTCAGACATAGTAACCTATTGATTTTAGGTTCAGGTCCCGCAGGATACACAGCCGCAGTTTATGCTGCGCGCGCAAACTTAAAGCCTGTGATGATCACAGGTATGCAGCAAGGTGGTCAGTTAACGACCACAACTGAAGTTGAAAACTGGCCAGGTGATGCAGAAGACTTAACGGGTCCAGCATTAATGGAACGTATGCAAAAGCATGCGGAAAAATTTGATACTGAAATTCTGTTCGATCATATTAATGAAGTGACGCTAACTGAACGTCCTTTCCGTTTAAAAGGCGATAACGGCGAATATACCTGTGATGCGCTAATCATCGCCACTGGCGCCTCTGCCCGTTACTTAGGACTTGAGTCGGAAGAAGCGTTCAAAGGGCGCGGCGTATCGGCCTGTGCAACCTGTGATGGTTTCTTCTATCGTAATCAAAAAGTTGCAGTGATTGGTGGTGGTAACACAGCCGTTGAAGAAGCACTATACCTAAGCAATATCGCCGCCGAAGTGCACTTAATTCACCGTCGCGACACCTTCCGCTCAGAAAAAATTCTTATCGACCGTTTAATGGATAAAGTCGCCAACGGCAACATTATCCTGCATCTCGACCAAACCATGGAAGAAGTGGTTGGTGATGCAATGGGTGTAACAGGTCTAAAAATGAAGAGCACCAAAGACGGTTCTATCACTGATCTAGCTGTTGCCGGTGTGTTCGTGGCCATTGGTCACAGCCCAAACACAGGGATTTTCGAAGGCCAATTAGAGATGAACAACGGCTATTTGAAGGTGCAAAGTGGTCTTCAAGGTAACGCCACGCAAACCAGTATAGAAGGTGTGTTTGCCGCAGGAGATGTGATGGATCAACATTACCGTCAAGCGATTACCTCTGCGGGTACAGGTTGTATGGCAGCATTAGATGCCGAGCGTTACTTAGACGCGAAGAAATAATCTACTGTAAGTCTTATCTAGACTCAAATAATAGCAGGCATAGGTTAACTACCTAAGCCTGCTGTTTTTTATCTGCATATTGTGGCTAAAAACAGCAACAAAAAAAGGGACCAAATGGTCCCCTCTTAAGTGCGACAAACTAATTGCTTAGTTTAACGCTTCTTTTGCTTTTTCAACTAAAGTTGCGAATACAACTTTGTCAAATACAGCGATGTCAGCCAAAATCTTACGATCGATTTCGATAGACGCCTTTTTCAGACCGTTGATGAAACGGCTGTAAGACAGACCATTTTGACGAGCTGCAGCATTAATACGTGCAATCCACAGTTGGCGGAATTGACGTTTTTTCTGACGACGGTCACGGTAAGCATATTGACCAGCTTTAGTTACTGCTTGAACAGCAACGCGGTAAGTACGGCTACGAGCGCCATAATAACCTTTAGCTAATTTTAAAACTTTCTTGTGACGAGCACGTGCGGTTACACCACGCTTAACTCTTGGCATTTTCTAATCTCCTAAATTAAGCGTATGGTAATTGACGCGCGATTGCTGGAACGTCAACTTTGGCAACTAAACACTTGTTACGTAAGTGACGCTTACGCTTAGTGCTCTTTTTGGTCAGAATGTGACGTAAATGGGCTTGCTTGCGCTTGAAACCATTAGCGGTTTTCTTAAAACGCTTCGCTACACCTCTGTCGGTTTTCATTTTAGGCATTACTAAAACTCCGCATTGGGATGTTAAATAAAAAGCAAGGCGAGCGAAGGCATATAGCCTTCGCTACTTTTATAGGTTGCCCTACTTATTTCTTTTTAGGCGCTAGCACCATGATGGCTTGTCGGCCTTCCATTTTCGGGAAAGATTCAACAACCGCATACTCATCCAAATCAGTCTTAATACGGTTCAAAAGATCCATACCAAGATTTTGGTGGGCCATTTCGCGACCTCGGAAACGCAGCGTAATTTTCGCTTTGTCCCCGTCTTCCAGAAAACGTATCAGGTTGCGTAGTTTTACCTGATAGTCGTTTTCGTCAGTTCCAGGACGGAATTTAATTTCCTTAACCTGAACCTGCTTTTGCTTCTTCTTTTGTTCCTTGGCTGACTTAGCCTTATCAAACAGGAACTTACCGTAGTCCATAATGCGACATACTGGAGGTTCAGCATTTGGACTAATTTCAACTAGGTCTACACCTGCTTCATCTGCCAAATTCTGAGCATCTCTGATGCTCACCACACCAATAGCTTCACCATCAATGCCGGTTAAGCGTACTTCTGGTACACCTGTGATTTCTTCATTGATTCTATTAGGGGCCAGCTGACGCCCTGCTGTTTTCTTGATCTTTATGACCTATTCCTCCAACAATTTGAGACTACGGAGCGAAATCTGTTGATGGATTTTAGCGGCGAAATCTTCAATTCGCATCTTACCTAAATCAACGCCATCACGAGTACGCACCGCGACTTCCTTATTTTCCATCTCTTGATCGCCAACGACCAATAAATAAGGGACACGCCTTAAGGTGTGTTCGCGTATTTTAAAGCCTATTTTCTCATTCCTCAAGTCAAATGAGGCACGAATACCTTGTTCTTTGAAGAATTTGACCACTTCTTCAACATAATCAGCCTGTTTGTCGGTGATATTCATCACGACAACTTGCATTGGCGCTAACCATGTTGGGAACCGACCAGCATATTCTTCAATTAGAATACCTAAGAAACGCTCCAACGAACCTAAAATTGCACGATGGATCATCACAGGCGTTTGACGGCTATTATCTTCCGCCACATAAGTTGCACCTAAACGGCTTGGTAATGCGTAGTCAAGTTGCACTGTTCCGCACTGCCATGCACGGTCTAAACAGTCGTGCAGTGTGAACTCAATCTTAGGACCGTAGAAGGCACCTTCACCCGGTAAAATAGTGAATTCAATATTATTAGCACGTAAGGCTTGTTTCAACGCTTCTTCAGCTCTATCCCACATCGCATCGTCACCGATACGTTTTTCTGGGCGAGTTGATAGTTTTACCACGATGTTTTCAAAACCGAAGGTAGAGTAAGTATCGTATACCATTTGGATACAAGAGCTGACTTCCGCTTGAACTTGCTCTTCAGTACAGAAAATATGGGCGTCGTCTTGAGTAAAACCACGTACGCGCATCAGGCCGTGCAGTGAACCAGAAGGCTCATTACGGTGACAGCAACCAAATTCTGCCATACGCAATGGCAAGTCACGGTAAGATTTCAAACCTTGGTTGAAAATCTGTACGTGGCCAGGGCAGTTCATTGGCTTAACCGCATATTCACGGTTTTCACTGCTGGTGGTGAACATGGCTTCTGAGTACTTATCCCAATGACCAGAACGCTCCCACAGTACGCGGTCCATCATGAGTGGACCTTTCACTTCTTGGTAAGTGTATTGATTTAACTTGCGACGAATGAATCTTTCTAACTCGAGGAAGATACTCCAACCGTCGTTATGCCAGAACACCATGCCGGGTGCTTCTTCTTGCATATGGTAAAGATCGAGCTGCTTACCAATCTTGCGGTGGTCACGTTTAGCCGCTTCTTCGAGACGAGTTAAATAGGTACTCAGGGCTTTTTTGTCAGCCCATGCAGTACCGTAAATACGTTGCAGCATCTTATTTTCAGAGTTACCGCGCCAGTAGGCGCCGGCAATGCTCATCAATTTAAAATGCTGGCAAAAACGCATGTTTGGCACGTGAGGACCACGGCACATGTCGGTGTATTCTTCGTGATGATACAGAGCAGGTGTCGCATCTTTGCTAATGTTTTCATCCAGAATCGCAATCTTATATTCTTCACCGCGAGCGGCGAAGGTATCACGGGCTTCTTGCCAGCTTACAACGCGTTTCACTACGTCATAGTTGGTTTTTGCCAGTTCAAGCATACGTTTTTCGAGGGCTTCGATATCTTCTTGAGTCAGCTTATGCTCAAGATCGATGTCGTAGTAGAAGCCGTTATCGATCACAGGACCGATCGCCATCTTGGTTTGTGGCCATAATTGCTTGATTGCATGGCCTAATAAATGCGCACAAGAATGGCGAAGGATTTCAATACCTTCTTCGTCTTTAGCGGTAATAATAGAAAGTTCAGCATCGATTTCGATAAGATCGCAAGCGTCTTTGAGTTCGCCATTCACGCGACCAGCGATACAGGCTTTCGCAAGACCAGGGCCAATATCAGCGGCAACATCGAGAGTCGATACGGGATGTGCAAACTCGCGTTTGCTACCATCAGGAAGTGTAATTACAGGCATGAAATATCCTTGTCCAGTGGTGACCCACACGTAGGGCCACATGGTGATTAAGTAAAAAGAGTAATGCTCGCGAGGTTAAGACAGTACAGGAGTCTTAGCCGCCTTGCGTAGCAGGCAGTTATTCTACGGGATCGTCTTTAATACACGCAAGTTAAATGGCCCGATTGCTGGGGTTAGCGCCCAAATCGATGCATTTATTAAAACCAATCCGCGAAGTTTGCCGTTAATTCATCATATTGCAGTCAATCGTTCATGTGGCAGTCATCTAACGCCCCTACGCTATGCGCGTTAAATGACCGCGGGATTCTTTGTTATTTGCCATAACAAATGCCGTTGCCGTCACATCGCTGTAAATAATGAAGCAAAAGGAGTTGGTATGTTCACGAGTATCCTATTAACGGTTGCACTTAACCAAGTCGCCCAGAACCCAATCTCTGTTAACCCCATACCAAAAATACAATCTGAGCCGATAGTGGTTCAAAGCCAAACTGTAGTACATGTACAATTCGACACCATTGGCTTACAGGCCGATATCCATGCCGAGCTTTTGCTACAGATAGAACGACTATCGCAGGCCATTAGTGACAATATAGAGGAAGGCATATTACCGACGGCGCCTGTCGAACTGATGACTGTAAAGGATTGAGTTAACTTAACTGGTGCACATGCTTGACGGTTCTTACGCTAGAAAATTTTAGTGAAAAAAGTACCAAGCGCTGAGCTGAATGGAAAAATCTAGTTAATGAGATTTTGATATCGACTTTATCTAAGCTGCCACGGCACATTCTTGTATACTCAAACAAAGCCAGTGTGAAGGCTTAGCGACAAATGTCATCCCTTCGTTAGCGAGGAGTTGCGCCATGAGGATCATGAATAAAGTCATTGCCTGCCCCCACTGCGGACACCATCAACATATTAGTATTGATGCCAGCAGCGGCGATCAGGATTATTACGATGACTGCCGAATTTGTTGTAACCCCATCCACCTGCGTTTACATGTGGATGATGCCCGCCGAACCATAGAGTTATATATTGACTCGGACGACGAGCAAATTTATTAGGCATGTTGATTAAGATTGGTTGCTAAAACGTTTAGCCAGCACACGCTCAACTGTGTCGACGATGGCTTGGGTTTGGCTATCAATTTCGATATTTAACTCATCACCAACCTGACATTGGCCTAAATTGGTCAATTTAAGAGTTTCTGGGATCAAGTGCAGCATAAAAGTACTCTCGGTCACCTCGCCAACGGTAAGGCTGCAACCATTGACCCCAACAAAGCCTTTATAGAGAATATAATTCATCCATTTAGGCTCTACGCTTAAGGTCAGATCATAATGCTGCTCGGTGTGACTAATGTGACTGACTTTTGCCTTGGTATGAATGTGTCCAGATAGGATATGGCCGCCGATTTCGCTTCCAAAAGTCAGAGAGCGTTCAATGTTAACGCGCTGCCCAACGGATAAATTTGCCAAGTTAGTCAATCTTAAGGTCTCTTCCACTACGTCGAAAAATACCCTATCATCAACAACCTGAGTCACCGTCAGACATACCCCGTTATTTGCCACACTTGCTCCAATCGCAAGTCCCTCATGCAAATCAGGTTTAAACGCTACCTCAAGGGTATTGAGGCCATCTTTCTTATGTATTGCAACCACCTCACAGGTGGCTTGAACTATACCAGTAAACATTTTTTGCTCGCTTATTCGTTAAAGGCTGTATTTATGAATCATTCAGGCTTTCAGGCCAAACGCTTAATTCAACTCGCACTTCCAGTGTTGATCGCCCAAGTGACACAAACCATGATGGGGTTTATCGACACTGTAATGGCGGGTCGCGTCAGTGCGGTCGATATGGCCGCAGTTGCCGTGGGAACCAGTCTTTGGTTGCCCGCAATTCTATTTGTACAAGGGCTACTGATGGCGTTTACGCCATTATTTGCCCATCACAATGGCGCAAATAATCAGAAAGCCATTCAACCTTTGGCGTTTCAAGGCGCCTACTTAGCCTTAATTGGTGGCCTTGGCGTAATGGCGTTTCTCGCATCCGCGCCACTCGTGCTCAGCCATATGAATTTAGAGCCCCAATTGTACAACTTAACCATAGGATATATCGACGGTATTTTATGGGGCGCGCCCGCATTTGTGCTCTATCAAGTATTGCGTGGTTGCAGTGAGGGGATTTCTTATACCTTACCTACCATGATCATCGGTTTTGTGGGGCTCGCCGTAAATATTCCAGCAAACTATATCTTTATTTATGGTCACTTCGGCGTGCCTGCCATGGGCGGCGCTGGCTGCGGTGTCGCAACTGCATTGGTATTTTGGGCCATGTTGATCGCCATGACGATTTATATGCAGTTTCATAAGAAATTTGCCGCATTGGCACCCTTTAGCCAATTCCATCGCCCCGATTTTACCACCATGAAGAAGATGACCAAGCTCGGCATGCCAATCGCGATGGCGTTATTTTTTGAAGTAAGTCTGTTTGCGATTATCGCCCTGCTGCTGGCGCCATTAGGCGCAACTGTGGTGGCAAGTCATCAGATAGCGTTGAACTTCTCCGCTATTGTATTTATGTTGCCACTGTCGATTGGTATTGCCGTCTCGATTCGTATTGGCTACTACCTTGGCCGCGATCGTGCAGATATTTCTGCCGTGGTGGCTAAAGTCGGATTGTGGTTGGCACTATCGTTGGCCTTATCGACGGCAATCTTAACGGTGATATTCCGCTTTCAAATCGCCGAGTTATATAACAGCGATCCTGAAGTGGTGGTACTTGCGGGCAGTTTGATGTTGATGGCCGCGCTATATCAACTATCTGACTCAGTCCAAGTGGTTGCCGCTGGTGCACTACGTGGATATAAGGATACCCGCAGTGCATTTTATATTACGCTGTTTTCCTATTGGGGAATCGGCATGACCTTAGGTTATACCTTGGCGTATACCGACTTTATCGTACCCGCCATGGGCGCCCATGGCTTTTGGGCAGGATTGATTGCAGGTCTCACCTCTGCGGCGCTGCTGTTTTTTATCCGTCTACGTTATATTCAAAAGCATGGCGTACATTTAAGTCTGATTGAAGGCGACAGCGTGCACCATTGACATAGGACATAATTCACTGAATCAACGGCGAGCATTAGCTCGCCGTTTTGTTTAATTTCTTTTAATTTTGCAACCTTTGAAGCCTAACTTGCCGTTTTATCAGTAACTTTGCTGAAACACTGGGCAAGTTGCACAGCAATTCACCATTTGACAATAAAATTCGTTTTTTTGCTTGCCAGCCTTTCGCTATCCCCCTAATATAGCGCTCGTTCGAAAGCGAGATGCGTTTAGCGGTTTCGATATAAGTAATACGATGCACCCGTAGCTCAGTTGGTTAGAGCACTACCTTGACATGGTAGGGGTCGGTGGTTCGAGTCCACTCGGGTGTACCACTCTTTTCACAGAGTCTAAAAAGTGAAATTCAAACAGTGCACCCGTAGCTCAGTTGGTTAGAGCACTACCTTGACATGGTAGGGGTCGGTGGTTCGAGTCCACTCGGGTGTACCATTTCTTGCTTTAACTCCCTGTAAAATCCCAATTTAACCTGTCCATCCATCAAGATGCTTAACTTTTACTTGTGCCTAAGATAAAATCTTAGTGTCTGTTCTTGGTTTTTCCAAAAATATTCAAACATACCCCACCCTTCGGCTCTGCCTGATTTTGCCTCTATTGCTTAATCCACATTTACCGGAATTTCCCTCAAATTCGCCGTTTTTCTAAATTTGTGCCCATTTCGTGCCAAACCTATTGGCACAACATGCTTCTGACGATTTTTTTGTTGACCACCACCCTAGTTGGCACACAACAGCAGCTTAAAATTCAAATCGGCTTGAAACTATCAAAGTAATGAACAGCCAAGTGAGAAGATTTTATTTGACTAACGAGTTATCGAGGAAATCGCATTAATAATTGAATGATTAGCCATACAGCTTGTTAGCCCATGTATTATTTATCAATAGTTGTAATCCACTTGCTCACCTTTGCTCAACATAAATGCCATTTTAATCAATGTTATTAGCACGTTTGTGGACATTTCCTTGCTAACGTTTTTGCTCTAATCTCAATTTTTCGGATTATTAGAAGTATGGCAACCGGCTTTTAGTTCTAAAGAAACGGGTGATAAAATCATCAGAGCTAACTGGCTTCTGCGACGACACTAATTTTCTGAGTACACTTCCGAGCTTCAGTTATAAATTCTGGTGTACGAATTGGGGAGGTTAGATCAGGGTTTCTTTGTTAACACACTTCACTTGAATAAGCAGGTTTACTCACTTTACGAGAAGTCTAAAAGTATCGAATCAACTAAGCGATAGCCATAACATTAGAACTGCTCTTTGCTGACGTACTTATGATTGAGGTTCTAGTATTGTATAAGACGTTGGACGTTTCTAGGCCAACATTGAACATCTTTAAAATATTGTATTTATGACCTCGCCACAATCTTGTCGGTATAACTTAAAGGAGCTGGGGACACAAAGCCCCTTTATTTGTCACCTTAATTTGGCATTCATTCAGCTACCATTGCCAACAGCTCTGATATTTGGATGAGGGGCGAACCCATAATTTGGTATCAAAGGACCAAGCGTCGCGATCTTAATATATCACTTACAAGCAACCATACGAGTTAAATCCTCTTCCCAAGGAGTTGGTGACCGAACTGATGGCAATGAAGCTATATTACTCACCTTATCGAGACGAGCGAGTTGCTCGCTCGATAAGTTTACTAACAGCGCGCTTAGGTTATCAGTCAGTTGGGCTAGCGAACGGGGTCCGATAATCGGCATTGTGTCATGCGAACCTGCCCAGGCTATTGCGACTTGGCTAGGGCTTATATTCAGTTCATCAGCAATCGCTATAACAGTGTCCAGAATGTCTGAGCGCTGCTGGGAATTCTCAGCTTGGAAAACTCGTCCTCCAAACCCTTCTGCACGGCCTTTGGCTCCTTGTCGGTACTTACCAGTGAGCATGCCGCCGCCAAGAGGTGACCAGGTTGTTACCCCAAGGCCAAATGCCAATGAGGCCGGTAATAGATCGGTTTCGGGTTCGCGTCTAACTAGGCTGTGTTCGAATTGGGCCGCCGCGATAGGGACTGTATGGAGCAGCTCGGCCATAGTCACGGCGCGAGACAAACGCCAAGCGGAAAAATTTGATAGACCAGCATAAAGAATTTTGCCTGCGCGTACTAAGTCTTCAAATCCGCGGATAATCTCTTCGGTCGGAGTGATTTCATCGGGGTGATGTGCCCAGTAAATATCAATCCTGTCGGTTTTTAGACGTTTAAGACTCGCTTCTACGGAGGCAATCATGGCTTTGCGGCTATTACCTGTGACCAGCCGATTAGCATTAGGGACTGAGCCGCTAGTGAACTTAGTTGCGAGTACGAAGTTTTCACGTCGTCCTTGCAGAAGTTTACCGAGTAACTCCTCGGATTGGCCAAATTGATACACATCTGCGGTATCAATGAAGTTTCCACCAGCTTCATCGTAGGCGTTAAAGATTGATGCTGCTGTATCTGGATCGGCCCCATAGCCCCAACCAGTGCCAAAATTTCCTGTGCCCAGTGCGACCAGAGAAACACGCAGGCCCGTTTTTCCAAAAGGGATATATTTCATATTGCTCTCCGTAAATGCAGCTTATGCGATGCTTATAAAGGAATACTGCTGTGCTTTAATCATGTATTTTGACAACGACTTTTCCTTTGGCATGCCCTTCGGCGAGGTAAGCCAGCGCTTGTTTTGCGTGTTCGAATGGAAAGACTTTGTCGATAACTGGTTTGATAGTTTCTGCTTCAAGGAGTTTGCTGATTTCGCTCAGTTGGCTGCCATCGGGGCGAACAAAGAGAAAAGAGTAATCAACGCCTTTCTTTTTCGAGAGGCGGTTGATTTTCAGGCTCATCAAACCAAATACAAAGGCTAATATCCCATTCAGTTTGCGTGCCCGCGCAAAAGCCGCGTCTAGAGGGCCAACAAGAGAGATAATTTTGCTTCCTGGTTTAAGGATGTTGATGGATTTCTCTATGGTGTCGCCTCTTGTGGTTCCTAATACGGCATCATAGTTGTGTAGCACTGCTTCAAACGCTTGTTTTTTATAGTCCACTATCGTATCTGCACCAAGACTTCGAACTAACTCAACATTATGGGTACTTGTGGTGGTTGCCACCGTTGCGCCAAGGTGTTTTGCTAGCTGAATCGCAAACGTCCCTATTCCACCTGAGCCCGCGGGGATAAACACTTTCTGACCTGCTTTGAGATTGGCGCGTTCTTTTAGCGCTTGCCAAGCGGTTAGGCCGACCATTGGGATTGAGGCCGCTTGCACGAAATCAAGATTAGCCGGTTTCAGCGCAGCCGCACTTTCTGGCACCACAGCAAATTCAGCAAGCGAGCCAATGCCTAGATCAAAGATGCTGGCAAAAATAGCATCGCCAGGCTTGAAGCGTGTGACTTGGCTGCCAACTTCAGTGACTATTCCCGCTAAGTCGCTACCGAGCGTTGCTGGCAACTTAAAATGCAGAATAGGTTTAAAGGTCCCCGTTGGGATCATATTGTCGATAGGATTTAAGCCTGCCGCGTAGACCTTTACGAGCATTTCATTGGGTTTGATTGTCGGTTTAGGGACATCACTAAACTCAATAACGGGTGATGATTTATGGTATTTCTTGAGGATAAGCGCTTTCATTGGTGTGTTCTCAACTTATTGCTAACGTGATGTTTTTTTTATCAATGTTCGCCAAACATACAAAAAAGCCAATCCTAAAATCGCTTCTATCAACGCCGCTATCAGGATTTTGTTATTAGCATGACCGACGGAAAACTCATAAACAGCGAGTAATATCAGTATGGTACAAGTTGTTATTATTCCTTTGATGAGCGCCATCCGAGTCGCTGAATGCTCAGTATTTCTAGCCACGAAAAACATGATGGCGAACCCTAGATAAAATGCCGAACCACGGCGACTAACAACACCTGTGCTATCGCTATATTGCACTCCCCATTGCGTTAACATTTGCTCAGGGCATAACATCCAGCCGAGGGCTAAAACGAGAAACAACAAGGAAGTGAGTATCGCCACATGTCGAAAGGTCACTGGTGTTATCCTTTCTCATCAATACGTAAGCTTTTACGTATGCCTTTATCCAATACTGATGCTGGGGCAAATCTGCGTAAAAATTTAAGCTGGCTGGCTGCTTTACCTGCGGTATAACGTAATTGAGGCTTAGTTGCCTGAGCCGCCTTTAGCACCACCTCCGCGACGACTTCAGGCGTGTCGCCACCTTCCATCGCCTCTTCTACAACTTTAGTCAGCTTAGCGCGGATCTTGTCGTATTCTGGAAGCATAGAATCGGGTTGGACATTGTTTGCTTCAAATTTGGTTTTGGTAAACGCCGGTTCGATTAATGACACCCTAATGCCGCGCGTACGCAATTCATGATCTAAAGCTTCAGAGTAGCCCTCAACAGCATGCTTGCTGGCGGCATAAAGCGCCACATAAGGCATAGGCACAACACCTATAATTGAACTGATGTTAATGATCCGGCCAGCTCCTTGACGTCGCATATGGGGCACGACGGCACGCGTCATACGGACAATACCGAAGAAGTTTGTGTCAAGAATACTCTTTGCTTGTTCTATTGAACTTTCTTCTGCACCTGCGGGGGCAACGCCAAAACCCGCATTATTAACTAAAAGGTCAATGCGTCCCTCAAGTCGAATGAGTTCAGCAACGGCGGCTTCGACAGATTCATCATTAGTCACATCAAGCGCCAGCATTGGAAAGCGAGCGCCACTCGAGGTTGCCCCACGTCGGCTGGTGCCGTAAACGCGGTAGCCAGCTGCTGCAAGTTTGATGGCCGTGGCTTCGCCAATGCCGGATGAGGCGCCCGTCACCAGTGCCACAAGTTTATTAGTCATTTTTTAAATCCTTAAACAAGGTTTTGATTGTCAATGCCTTAGCAAGGCACTGAATTAAGGTTAGAACGTTATTTAGGCTGTCTTATAACGCGCAGCTGCATGCGACATCTCGATGTCTGAAAGCAATCCTTGTCGCGCCTTTTCTAAATCATCCCAACGTGTCTCTTTATGCAGTGGTGGAATGGTGACCAGTTCTTTGCGATCGAAACCAACCAGTGCCGCATCGACGAGTTCATTGACTTCCATCATAGGTGAGGAGTTGCTGATATCGATTCCCGCGCGTTCCCAGATTTCGGTATAAGTGCCTGCTGGCAGAAGCGCTTGAACGTAAATACCTTTAGGTGACAATTCTTGGTGCATGCCTTGCGATAAGAACAAGACGAACGCCTTGCTAGCACCGTAGACAGACATTTGGTATTCAGGCGCTAAGGCAACAACCGAAGACACATTGACGATAGCGCCTTTGCCTTGTTGGACTAAACGTGGCGTTACCGCATTGGCAAGTCTGGTGAGTGCTGTGATGTTAAGTGCGATCAGTTTTTCGATTGAATCTGATGTTTGTTCAACAAAGCTACCTGATTGCGCGATACCCGCGTTGTTAATCAGAGTGTCGATACGCGCATCGTCTTGCAGACGTTTTTCAACGACAGCAAGGTCGCTAGATTTGGTTAGATCTGCTGGCAGCACATCGACATTTACGCGATACTCTTGGCGCAAGCGAGTTGCCAGAGTCTCAAGTTTTGCGCCATCACGGGCAACGATGACGAGATCGTGACCACGACGCGCAAAGCGATCAGCATAGATAGCACCAATACCAGTAGAAGCGCCTGTGATAAGGACGGTAGAAGTTGTCATTATGTTTTACTCTCTAAATAATTCTTTAAAAGGTCGCGAATTACCTTATGTATTTCGCGAGTTAATGTTTTAGGCGTTAGCATCGGCCAGTGTTGGATAATCGGTATAACCTTTAGCACCGCCGCCATAGAGTGTTGTGCCATCAAGCGCGTTTAACGCGGCGCCTGTTTTTAATCTTTCAACGAGATCAGGGTTTGAAATGAATGGGCGGCCAAGGGCAAACAAATCTGCTTTGCCTTCTGCTAAGTGAGCTGAAGCCAGTTCGGTGTTATAGCCATTGTTGGCCATATAGGTATTTTTGAAGCGTTGGCGCAGTGAGCCGTAATCAAAGGGGGCAATATCACGCGGACCGCCGGTTGCACCTTCGACAACATGTAGATACACAATGCCGAGATTATTCAACTCATCCGCTACATAGTCGTATTGTTCCTGTGGATTGCTGATGGAGATGGCATTAGCCGGTGAAACAGGAGAAATACGCACACCCGTACGCTCAGCACCAATTTCTTTACTTACTGCAGCCGTGACTTCCAACAGCAGGCGAGCACGGTTTTCGACAGACCCACCATAGGCGTCGGTGCGCTGATTAGCCCCATCTTTTAGGAATTGCTCCAACAGATAGCCATTTGCGCCGTGAACTTCCACGCCATCAAAGCCCGCTTTTATTGCATTGGCAGCCGCTTGGCGGAAATCTTCGATAATGCCAGGGATTTCATCGAGTGCTAATGCGCGAGGTTCAGAAGTATCTGCAAAACCATTATTCACAAATACTTTGGTTTCAGCTCGGATCGCTGACGGCGCAACTGGCGCAGCACCATTGGGTTGCAAGTCAACGTGGGAGATACGTCCGACGTGCCAGAGTTGGA
This sequence comes from Shewanella sp. MM_2022_3, assembly GCF_022557375.1. Classification (NCBI taxonomy): domain Bacteria; kingdom Pseudomonadati; phylum Pseudomonadota; class Gammaproteobacteria; order Alteromonadales; family Shewanellaceae; genus Shewanella; species Shewanella sp. MM_2022_3. The sequence continues at coordinate 29,202 of NZ_JAKZGV010000010.1, read as the reverse complement.
CAAAGATTTTCCCCCCTTTGGCATGTACTGCATCGGTGACTTTACGCCAGCCATCGATCTGCGCCTGAATGTAGAGACCTGGAGTGTCTTGATAACCTTGCGCTTGCGGGGATATCTGAGTGGCTTCAGTAATGATCAGGCCCGCCGATGCGCGCTGTGCATAGTAAGTGGCAGCAAATTCACTCGGCACTAAGCCTGCACCCGCACGGTTACGAGTTAGTGGTGCCATCACAAAACGATTAGCAAGGGTAAGCGAGCCAAGTTTGTAGGGTTGGAATAGAGCTTTATCTGTCATTTTTGCGTTTTCCGTTTTATCACTGGAGAATGAGCTTAATGATGATGATCGCAATCTAAAAAGTCAACGCTTTGATTATGACCATCATCAAAGTATACTAAGCCATGATTTTTACGAGGAGACGTAATCAATATGAAAGTGACAAAGGCACAAGCCCAAGAAAACCGTGAGCGAATCGTTAGAACAGCTTCGGTATTGTTTCGTGAGCGTGGTTATGATGGTGTTGGCATCGCTGAGTTAATGTCTACAGCGGGATTTACTCATGGAGGGTTTTATAAGCATTTTCAGTCTAAAGCTGACTTGATGGCAGAAGCTGCTGCCTACAGCTTTGCACAATCAAATTCACAAATGTCTGATTTTGACATTGTCTCTTTCGTGCAAAAATACCTCTCTAGGGAACATCGTGATGCACCAGGTAACGGCTGTACCATGGCAGCACTTTGTGCTGATGCAGGACGCCATTCTGAGCCACTCAAAGAAACATTTTTGACTGGAATTGAGAATCAACTAACCAGTTTGTCTAATGGGTCTGAGTCTACAACGGAAGAACGAAAGGCAAAAATTAATGCCATTGCTCATGCCGTTGGGGCTCTTGTTCTATCACGGTCTTGTCCTGATGATTCACTTCTTGCTGACGAAATACTTGATGTGTGCCGTGAAGAAATAATTACAAATCTTGAAGCTAAGTAAAAAAAGAAGCCTTTAACAATACTATCTAATTACTCAGATAGAGCGAAGCTGCTATCCGAGTAATGGAAAGCGTCTTCTTTTAATTACTCAAGTGCTGGGTAATCGGTATAGCCCTCTTTGTCACCACCATAAAATGTTGCTCGGTTGTATGAGTTAAGAGGTGCTCCTTTTTTCACTCTCAGAGGAAGGTCAGGGTTAGCAATAAAATATCGTCCAAAAGCAACAGCATCCACGTGCCCATTCTCAACAGCGGCAGAGGCTGTATCTGGCTTATAGTTTCCAGCTGCAATTAAAATATTAGGCCAGATGGGGCGAAATAATTCGGAGGATAAAGGTACATTTTGATGATTTACCTCTTCTTGACCTGCTCCGCTAGCGCGGGGTTCAATCAGATGAAGATAAGCCAGATTCAATGCTGCTAATTTTTTTATTAAAAAGCTATAAAGCGTCATCGGATCCTCTTCATTGCTACCGTTCGCTACTCCAAAAGGAGAGAGGCGTATTCCAACTTTATCAGCGCCGAAAACCTGGCTTACAGCAGTTGCAACTTCAATTACAATTCGACAGCGATTTTCAATTGAACCGCCGTAGTAATCTGTCCGTTGGTTGGTGCTAGAGTGTAAAAACTGTTCAAGTAAATAACCATTGGCGGCGTGAATTTCAACTCCATCAAACCCAGCCTGTTTAGCATTCCTCGCTGCTTGGGCATATTCTTCTATAACTAATGGTATCTCTTTTGTATCTAATGCTCTGGGCCGCTCGAATTCTGTTCGATCAAATGACGCTGTAAACGCTTTTCCGGGGGCGGCAATAGATGATGGAGCAACGGGTAGATTGCCGTTCAGTATAGATGAATGAGAGATCCGCCCCACATGCCAGAGTTGCAAAAATATAACCCCTTCTTTTTTGTGAACCGCATCAGTAACGTTCTTCCATCTATCTGCGCTTGGCTATGTATTCCTGGGGTAGCAGGCATACCTTGAGCCATTGGTGATATCTGAGCTCCTTCTGAAATAATTAACCCCCCTTTAGATGCACGCTGTTGATAATATTCAACATTGATTAATTGCGGAATATTATCGGGTTGTGCCGCACGCATACGTGTTAACGGGGCCATTACAATTCTATGTGCTAATGTTTGGCTGCCAATTTTTAACGGTGAGAAGAGTGTTCTGATCATTTTTCAGTTTTCAGTTTTCAGTTTTCAGTTTTCAGTTTTCCAATAATTAGTTACCGTGGTAGTTCCTGTTGTCATCAAAACATTCAATAAAAATATCAAATATGGCATGTAATACCATAACGCGTTCCATACCAAGTTTTTCACTAAGTGCAGTATGTGGTTATTTATCTTCGATAATTATCTGTCATTTTATGTTTTCTATTTGATGACTGGAAAAACACGTAATGATGACGATTGAAATCTAAAAAAGCAACGCTTTGATTATAATCATCATCAAAAATGCTGAGCTATGATTTTTTGAGCTGGGGTAATTGATATGAAAGTGACAAAACTACAAGCCCAAGAAAATCGTGAGCGCATTATTAAAACCGCTTCTATGTTGTTTCATGAGCGTAGTTGCAACTGTGTGGCATCGCATAGTTAATGGCGGAGTAATCCTCTCCCCTTCAATTAAAAGCAAGGAACATTGAATATTATCAAGGATACGTCTTTGGTAAACCGTTACCGATAGATGAATTCTTAAGCACTTTAGTTGAGAAAAAATCACCACTGTTTCAGTAGTCACGTTGTCACATGACTAAAATTTGGGCTACTGGCTATTACCATTCACAGCTTCAACTGTCATGCTTAACAAGGAATGGGGGCACTAGCGTGTTACTCGTGCCCATCAGCCCACTCTTGGGACATAAACGATTTTTAGTTTTCCTTCGAACATAATAAGTGACATTACTTTTTGTAGCCCTTATCCAATTCCAAGCACGCCAATTCTCAAGTTTGAAGTATATCAATATGTAAAAGGAAAGGATTAACCTTTCCTCTCACTTTGTCATGACATCCGCTGGCGAGCACTCCAACATATTCGCAATCAGTTTAATGGCTACTTCTGAATGTTCGGGTAGGTATTTCCGGTGTCAAAGTTAACGTCTTAACGCGACTCTTGGTCCCAACGCCGAAACACCACGCTGGCGTTGACGCCCCCAAAACCAAATCCATTTGATAATGCGTGCTGAATGTTTACATCCTTTTTAGTTTTAACTAGATTCAGACCCAGAGCGAGCTCATCTGGATGATTAAGATTCAACGTTGGAGGTACAACTTGGTCTCTGATTGCCAGCAGAGTGAAAATAGCTTCTATTCCGCCTGCGGCGCCAAGTAAGTGGCCTGTGCTGGATTTTGTTGACGTGATAGCCACATCCGAACCTTCACCAAATACAGTTCGGATAGCTGCAAGTTCACTCTTATCTCCAACTTGAGTTGAGGTAGCATGCGCATTGATATGCTGCACCTCACTTGGGGCTATCCCCGCTTGCATCAAAGCTTGTTGCATAGCTCGCTGGGCACCATTACCGTCCTCTGGGCCAGCAGTTAGGTGGTAAGCATCTGCGCTAGTTCCATATCCAACAATTTCAGCGATAGGCTGAGCACCTCTCGCCTTCGCATGCTCCAACGATTCAATAACCAATACCCCCGCACCTTCGGCCATCACAAAACCATCACGGTCTCGGTCAAACGGACGAGAAGCCTCTTGAGGACTATCGTTAAACCCAGTTGATAAAGCGCGAGCAGCAGCAAAACATCCAAGCGTAACTCGATCGATAGCGGCCTCTGTTCCCCCGCATATCGCAATATCTGCCTCTCCGCTCCGAATAAGCCTAGCTGCATCACCGATAGCCTGAACGCCGGCCGCACACGCTGTTACCGGAGCGCCCAGAGGCCCTTTGAATCCATGCCTGATGGATATCTGACCCGCCGCCATATTGGCAAGAAAGGAAGGTGCCGTAAACGGCGATAGGCGACGAGGGCCTCGGGAATCTGTGGTACGAATCGCCTCAGCAATCGCGCCGAATCCTCCAACCCCCGACGCAATAATCGTAGCCGTTCGTTCTTGATCCTTTACCGCGACTGGATGCCAGTTTGCTTGTGTTAGCGCTTCATCTGCTGCAACCAGAGCAAACTCAATGAAGCGGTCCATCTTTTTACGTTCTTTAACCGGAATAACACGATCGGGGTCATAACCTGCTAGAGGGTCTTCTTCCAATGTAGGGACTAAGCCACCCACTGTCGTTCCTGTTCCATCAGCCACGTCTTTCGGTAGATGTCGAATTCCTGATTGTCCTGCTAGCAATCGTTGCCAGACCCTATCGGCACCAACACCTAAGGGGCTTACAACACCCACACCGGAGACAACAATTCGCACTTCGTTGGTTCTGTTCATTATTTCATCCCGAATGTTTTTCTGATCCCTTTTTCTACCGGAGTGGCTGGCATAAAACGGCGCAACTTCCTCAGCAATGAAGCTTCACCTTTTGGTGTATGGCGCATTTTCCAAGCACCGAGCGCAGCATTGATGACTGTTGCGGCAACATCATCCGGGCGTGGTGCTTTATGCACGTTCTGTTGTATCGCCTGAGAGACAATGTCACGGGTTGAGTTGTATGCCGAAATAGGGGATGCAACAACCGGGGCATTAATATCAAGGTTGGTTTTGGTAAATGAAGGCTCTACAAGTGCTACACGAATACCAAATTCTCGAACTTCATGGTCTAGCGTTTCCGACAAGCCCTCAACAGCATGCTTGGACGCCGAATATAGCCCCATGTAAGGCGCAGGAAGGAATCCCAGTACAGAGCTAATATTCACTATGCGGCCAGCATGCTGTAGCCGCATATAAGGTAACACCGCTTGCATCGTGCGGAGCATACCCCAGACATTGGTATCGAACAGTGCTTGACCTTCTGCAATGGAGGATTCCTCCGTTGCACCGAGTAGCGTAACACCCGCGCTGTTAACAAGCACATCAATGTGTTTAGCTTCGGCAATGATGGACGCAATCCCACGTTGAATAGAACCTTCATCCCGAATATCCATTTCGATCAGTGCTACGCCTTGAATCAGCTCAGCTTTTTCGAGATTTCGAACGGTACCAAATACTTTGCACCCTCTTTTAAAGAACATTTCTGCTGTTACGCGTCCTATTCCCGACGAAACGCCCGTCACTACGACAACTTTAGCATTACTTGACATAATAATTTCCTCTCAAAATGCATACGTTAATCACGTAAACCTCAGCTACTTTGGCTAGGTCTGATCTTGAACCAGATAGAATACATAGCTGGAAGAAACACCAGCGTCAGGATTGTCCCAGCCAACGTGCCGCCAATCAGCGTATAGGCCAGCGTTCCCCAGAACACCGAATGGGTAAGCGGGATGAACGCCAGAATTGCCGCCAGCGCCGTCAGCAGCACCGGTCGGGCTCGCTGTACGGTGGCTTCGACGACCGCACGAAATGGGTCCAGCCCCTCCTGTTCGTTGTGGTGGATCTGCCCAATCAGTATCAACGTGTTACGCATCAGGATCCCTGATAACGCAATCAGACCAACCAGCGCGTTGATGCCGAACGGTTGCTGGAACAGCAGCAAGGTCGGCACCACACCGATTAACCCCAGCGGACTGGTCAGGAATACCATCACCATCGCCGCAATCGAACGCACCTGCAAAATAATGATGAGCAGCGTAAGGGCAATCATGATCGGGAACAGCGGTAGCATGGCGACAGTCGCCTTAGCGGATTCCTCGATAGCGCCCGCCTGTTCAATCCGGTAGCCTGCCGGAAGATTCTCGATGATCGGCTGCAACTGGGTCATGATGGCGGTGGAAACGTCCGGCGGCTGCAGTCCTTCGCCGATGTCACCGCGAACCGTGATAGTCGGTGTGCGGTCACGGCGTCGCAGGATAGGATCTTCCATGCGCACATCCACCGACCCCACCTGAGACAACGGAATACGCTGCCCTGCGGAACCGACCAGCGTAAAGTCGGCGATCTTAGCCGGATCAAGACGAATGTCACCGGCAGCTCGGCCGACAACCTGCACTGAACGAATATCTTCGCGCACCGAGGTAATCGGTACTCCACTCAGCAGGAACTGCAGTTGCAAGGACACCGAATTGGTGGTCAGCCCCACCGCCTGGAGTCGATCCTGATTGAGGGTAAAGTGCAACGTTGGAACGCGCGGCCCCCAATCCGTATTGACGGTATGCATCATCGGACTTGCGCGCATGACGGTTTTGATTTCATCGGCGATGGTGCGCAGCTTGTCTGGATCAGGCCCCATAACGCGGTAGGCGACGGGGAACGGTGACGGCGGGCCAAACACTATCTGAGTGACACGCACCTGCGCCTCCGGCGCTAAGCCACCAACTATCGCCTCACGCAACCTGAACTTGAGGGCTTCGCGCTCTTTGTCGTTACCTGCCAGCACTACGATTTTGGCAAACGACGGATCGGGTAATTCAGGCGACATTGCCAAGAAGAAACGCGGCGCACCTTGGCCGATATAGGATGTCACAACGCGCGCTTCTTGCTGCTGCGCCAGCCAAGCTTCAACTTTCGCGGTGGCGGCGCTGGTTTGTTCAATCGAGGTGCCATATGGCATTTGCACTTCCACAAGCACTTCAGGCCGATCAGACGTCGGGAAGAACTGCTTCTTGACTGCCCCCATACCAAGTACAGAGACCACAAACAGCGTGATAACCGCACCAGCGACGATCCATTTGCGGGTAATAACAGCCCCCAGCACTTGCCGAAAACGGTTGTAGTTACGGGTGTTATAAATGGCGTCATGTCCGCCTTCAACCTTCTTGATATCCGGCAGCATTTTCACCCCCAGATAGGGGGTAAACACTACCGCCACCACCCAAGAGGCGATCAGCGCAATACCGACAATCCAGAACATATTGCTGGTGTATTCACCAGCGGTTGAGCGGGCGAACCCGTTCGGCATAAAGCCGATGGCGGTAACCAGTGTGCCAGAGAGCATCGGCGCTGCCGTATGACTCCAGGCGTAGGCAGATGCTTTGATACGGCTATAACCCTCTTCCATTTTCACCACCATCATTTCGATGGCGATGATGGCGTCATCCACTAGCAAGCCCAGCGCAAGGATCAGCGAACCCAGCGTGATGCGGTCGAAATTCTTGCCGCTAGCAGCCATGATGACAAACACCGCCGCCAGCGTCAGCGGCACCGCTGCAGCGACCACAATACCGACGCGCCAGCCCATACTGACAAAACACACCACCATCACCACCAGCAAGGCGACAAAGAATTTGACCATAAATTCGTCGACAGCCGAACTGATATTGACGGCCTGATCAGTCACTTTGCTCAAGGTCATGCCTAGGGGCAGCGCTGCGTTGATTTTGGTGACTTCCGCTTCAAGCGCTTCGCCGAGCTTAAGCCCATTCCAGTCATCACGCATCACGATGCCCAGCAACAACGCTGGTTCACCGTTGCTGCGAACCATGAAGGTCGAGGGGTCTTCATAACCACGCTCGACGGTGGCGACATCGGATAATTTCAGTGTCCTTCCCTGCACCACGATAGGCGTCTGATGGATTTTCTCTAGGTTATCGAATGCGCCGTCGACACGTACGAACACTTGCGGCCCGTTGGTTTCGATGGAGCCTGCCGGAGTTAGTACGTTTTGGTTGTTGAGCGCGGCAAAGATATCTTGCGGTGTGACGCCAAGCGTTGCCAATCGGTCGTGGGAGAACGAGACGAAAATGCGTTCAGGTTGCTCGCCGATGATATTGACTTTCTTCACCCCGGGAACGTGCAACAGTTGCTGGCGTAAGGTTTCCGCATCCCGCACCAGCAGCCGCTGCGGTTCGCCTTTGGCTTTGAGCGCGAAGAGCGCAAACGTCACATCGGCATATTCGTCGTTGATAATGGGGCCGACGACGCCGGCAGGTAAATTTTTGGCTTCATCCCCCATCTTTTTACGTGCCTGATAAAACTCCTCCTGAATCTCCGAAGGCGGCGCACTGTCAAGAAAAGAAAGCATGGTGATAGCCAGACCGGGACGGGTGAAGGTTTCCGCACGATCATACCAACGCAACTCCTGTAGGCGTTTTTCCAGCGGTTCAGCGACCTGATCTTGCATTTCCTGCGCCGTGGCCCCTGGCCAAGCGGTGACGATTGTCATCTGCTTGATGGTAAATGGTGGATCTTCTGCACGCCCGAGCTGGAAAAACGCGAGGATACCGGCGGCAGCGATCAGGAAGATCAGAAACAATGTTACGCTACGTTCGCGCACCGCAAGTGCTGACAGGTTAAAACGATGCTCACTCATGGACGAACTCCCGCGACGGTAGTCGTCGAGGCTGGAACAGAGACGCGCACCAGTTCACCCTCATGTAACAAGTGAGAACCAAGTGCTACTATCAGATCTCCTTGATTGATTTGGCCGGAGACACGCGCAAAATTATCGCTAATGTTTAGAACGGTGACTGGACGCCACGAAACTTTTGTAGGCGTGCCATTAATACTCCAAACGCCAGCCCCTTTACCTGCGTCGAATAAAGCCCCAAGTGGAACATTGAAACTACCTTCTGTTGTCAAAGCATCGTTAGCAATCTTGACGGTTACAGTGGAACCTAAAGGTGCACTGCCAAGCGTTCCTGTCAAAACATATCGCGCTTCAAAGGTACGAGTCATTGGGTCTGCAGCATCTGAAAGCTGTCTGAGCGTTGCAACCGACGTCATATCAGGCCGACCAAAAAGCTGTGCCTGCCCAGAAGAACCCAATGAAGGCCGCAGAGTTTCAGGTAGTTGGATCACTGCTTCACGAGCCCCGGCGTGTGCAACTCGAACAACTATCTGACCAGCACTGACAACTTGCCCAGGCTCAGTAAGCGTTGCGACCACAGTCCCATCAGCATCGGCGACAAGATCCGTATACCGAGTAGCATTGATTGCCACTTCAGCTTGTGCTTGTGCTGCACGAAGTTGAGCCGCTGCCGTATCCGCAGCTGCTTTTACTTGATCGTAAGCTGAGGCAGATATAGCGCCAGTACCACGCAAATCCCGGTATCGAGCCTCATCTTCCGCCGCTTGTTTCGCCTTAGCTTCAGCCGCCACAACCGCCTCTTGTTGGGCATGAGCCGCAAGCTTTAGGTCTACCGGGTCAAGTTGCATCAGTACTTGCCCCCGCTTCACCATTTGCCCGGTATCCACAAGGCGTTTTAGCACCTTACCGGATACCCGAAAACCAAGATCGCTTTCTATACGAGCCGCTACGACACCAGTGAATGAGCGAGATTCAGCACGAGGCGAATCAATCTTAACGGTCCGTACCAATGGCGCTTCGGTACGAGGATCAGTTTTGTTTTCTTCGCCGCAAGCCGTCAAGACCAGCGGTAACGAAGTAATAATTGCTATTGTAAGTATGTTGTGACGAGACATACATAAGCCTCCATGAAGAACTGTTCAGGAGTGCAATTATTATTCCAGTGACCAATTTAGTCAATAGTCACATCAATTTTATGGTGCAAGACTACGAAGAACCAAATTTGAGAGCTGGACAGGAGCCTCTTCAATGAAGTCAAAATTATGTTGCAACATGAGGGGATTCATATATGGCCTCATGACAAGATAAATGGCTGTTGTTATTTCATCTAACGGTGTTTTACGCTCAAAATCTCCCGATTGACGCCCTTCTTGAAGGATCCCTTGCAGTAGCGCCTTGATGTTTTGCTCATAGTAAATGGTTGCCTGCCAACGTTCTGCAGCGGCTGAAGCGGCAATTTCATAGAGCTTTTGGTCTTGGGAAAATAACCGAAAGCTTGCCTGAACAATTTCTTTAAACATTCGGCGTAGCTTCTCTGGCGGTTGGTCAACACCTTCTATCGCTTTTCGAACATCGGCCTCAATTTCACCTAAACAGTTTGTGCATATACTTTCCCCAATGGCCTGTTTAGAGGAAAAAAATTTGTATATATATGCTTTTGAAAATCCAATTGATTTAGCCAAATCTGAGACAGTAGTTTTACCGTAACCGTAGCGGCTGAAATGTTCTGTTGCTGCAATAACAATCTGATCCCGCACATCATGATCAACAGGACCTCGATTCAATGCTGGACTGTTGTGCTCTTCACTCATAATCTTTTCTCTGACTTCCATACATATCAGAATTCTAACGCGTCACGGCCAGATTGACAACGAGTGACCAAATGGTAACATGGTCACCAGATGTCAATCCTTGGTAATAATATGCGTCTAAAACACTCATTCATCATGCTTACGGTAACCAGTATGTTAGCTGGCTGTGCTGTAGGGCCTGACTATATCCCTCCGAAACTATCTACCCCCAATCACTTTTATGGGCAGAACTCTGTTGGCAAACAAGAAACAACGATCGATGCTCAGCTAGACGTGTGGTGGGAAAAATTTGGTGACGCGCAACTAACTCATTACATCGCCATTGCCCTAGACCAGAACCTTGATCTGGCTCAGGCAACGGCACGACTGGCTCAAGCAAGAGCAGGGCTAGGAGCAGCCAATGCAGCTCTACTCCCATCCGGCAGTATCTCTGGGCAAGCCGCTCGCGCTTACCAATCCGTAGAAACCCCTTTGGGACAAATATTGAACTCATCCCCAAGTTTTGATCGTTATGGCAGCAGTTACGAAACCAACCTGAACGCAAGTTGGGAACTAGATTTGTTTGGCGGTCTCCGCCGAGACAGAGAGGCAGCTCTAGCTGAGTACCAAGCAACGTCGGCAGGAATTGCAGCCACACGACTGGCCGTAGCCGCACAAACCGCCAGCATCTACGTCAACATTCGCGCCATCCAAGCTCGACTAGACATCGCTCGCAAACAAGTAGAAACGCAGCAGCAAATGCTCGATATGATCAATCTCCTTTACAGCAAGGGGTTAGTGCCTGAACGCCAAGTCCATCAAACACAAGCTATGCTCGCTCAATATCAGGCGACTGTTCCTCTGATGGAAGCAAGCCTAGAGACAACAATGAACGCACTAGACGTGATACTGGGTACGCTTCCTGGATCACATCGCGCAGAACTTACTGCAATCGTTCCGCTTCCCTCTATCCCGAACACTATCAACATGGGTACGCCCGGTGAATTGCTCACACGTCGCCCTGACCTCATTATTGCAGAGCGGCATCTGGCAGCGTCAAATGCAAAGATTGGTGTTGCGATTGCCGAGTATTATCCAAAATTTTCATTGAGTGGACTGCTAGGAAGTGCTACCTCAATTACAGAAGGAAATTTATTTAGCAACGCCGCTAACCAAGCGGCTGGCGTCATTGGTTTACGTTGGCGCTTATTTGATTTTGGTCGAATAGATGCCCAGATTGCGCAAGCCAAAGGCCGTGAAGCAGAAATGCTTGCTGCCTATAGACTGGCGGTTCTGAAAGCCACTGAAGATGTCGAAAACACGTTCTCAACATTAGCAAAACGGGAACAACAGACTGAGATTGTATCGCAGGGGGTTGACGCTATTCAGCATGCACGTAACGCCTCATTTTCCGCATACCAGAAGGGAATAGCCAGCAAGTTGGAGGTACTACAGGCTGATGAAAGTTTACTGCGAGCATCGGATGAAGAAACGCTTGCAATAGCCGAGACCATAACGTCAGCAATAGCTGCCTATAAAGCACTGGGCGGAGGCTGGGAAGCTGATGAGAATACCCCATAATGTCAGCATATTCGCCGGGAACCAAACATCATAGATAACCAGAAGAACCGATGAAGTCTCGGAAGAGACAATTATTCCGGTAATACACAAATTTGTATTACCGCCCCTGCTGTTTAGAAGTTCAGTCGTTCGTTGACATGATGGAAACATATTTTATGAGATCTTTCGCCCCAAACTTCTTGATGCTTTTAGTATTGATGCTCAGCAAATGCTAATCAATTTAATGAGCGTAAAAAGATACATCGTCTTACATAACCCCTTGTAGAAGACCTAATAGCGCGCTTCGAGCATGAGCAACTCTTGGCTGACGTAATGCGCTAGGTAACCAAATGAGGTAGTAATTAATTTCTGTTTGAGTTCTTGGTGGCGGGATAAGCATTAACTCACCCGAGTCAAGTTGCTTTTCACATAAAAATTGCGGAAGAACAGACCAACCAATTCCCTGCACCAACAGGTTTCTATGGGCTCGTAGATCTTGACCTACCATAGCGGGGATCAAATTGTGCGCATCAATGCGGTTGGCGCTCAGCCAAGCATCTACTAAGGATAATTCTAAGTTGTAGGCTAATAGCGGCTCTTGCAGTAAAGCACGATCAAACTCTGCCGCTTGTAATATGCGTTCAACTACCTTCGGAGAAGCGACCGCAATCACCTTATCTGTCAGCAGTATTTCACTTTTTAGACGATTATCGGTCACTGGATGAGCTGAAATACCTAAATCACAATGTCCCTCCAATAACATCTGCGTGACCATGGGGCCATCCCCTGCATGCATACGAACGCGTATTCCCGCATCAAGCAGTGGGGCTAATTGAGGCGCGAGATTTTCCGCCATAAAATCAGCATGGCCAATCAGTTGCAAAGCACCAGAGACATCACGAGAACGCGCTCTCGCAGACGCAAGGGCGGCTTCTGCCGCATCGAGTTTATCGCCAATATCAGCAGCTAACTCATCCGCAACAGAAGTCGGTAATACCCCGTTGACTTGACGCTCAAATAAAGGCCGACCAACGGCCACTTCAAGTCCTGCAATATGCTGCGATACCGCAGGTTGCGTCAGATTGAGCATACGCGCAGCACCACTAATTGAGCGTTGTCGATAAACTTCAATAAACGTTCTTAGCCGGACTAATGACATACAACCCCATAAATTTATTTATACCCCCACTAAAATAGCATTGTTATCTTAGTCCTTCAAAATTCTTTTATGATTCATTCAACGCAAATTTACACCTTCCGATTAAGGAGATAGTGATGTTGAAGAATGAACTTTATCGCACGGCGGCTACGGCAACGGGTGGACGAGATGGCTATGCAAGAACAGAAGATGGCTCACTCCATATTTGGTTGGGGGCTCCAAAAGAATTAGGCGGGCGAGGTTTTGGTAATAATCCAGAACAGCTATTTGCTATGGGCTATGCCGCTTGTTTTCTCAGCGCGATGAAAGCAGTTGTTGCGACCCATAAAGTAGCCTATCCAAAGGTTCCAGATGACGCAAAAGTCACTGCACAAGTTGGCATAGGCATATTACAGACCCAGGGATATGGCCTCGCCATCACACTCAACATCGAATTACCTGGCATTGAAAAGCAGCAGGCTCAAGCACTGGTTAACGCAGCTCATCAAGTATGCCCCTACTCGAATGCCACCCGCGGCAACATTGACGTTCAATTAAACATTATTTGAATCAAACTAAGTTCATGTGAATGGAGTAAAAACACCAATGAAGCAAACAAAACAAGAATTACAGAGCATACTCAGCGGCTTAAAAAGTTCACACCTCAAATTAGGCGTAACTGATGCGGCGGTTCGCCATGACAGATTATTACGAGCAGTAAAATTACTTAACGAAAATCACGTGCAACTCTCGGCCGCCATCAGTGCCGACTTTGGTCACCGCAGTGGCTATCAGTCACTGCTGGCCGATATCGCAAGTACTATCAGTGCATTAAAGTTTGCTGCCGAGCATGTAGAACAATGGATGCAACCCGAAATAGTGGCGGCACCCGCTGACGGCATGCAAACCTGGATTGAGCAGCAACCGCTTGGCGTGGTGGGCATTATCAGCCCTTGGAATTTTCCACTGAATCTCGCATTCGGCCCTCTAGCGGGCGTCTTTGCCGCTGGTAATACAGCCATGCTTAAACCTTCAGAGTTAACGCCCACGACCTCATTGCTACTTGCAGAATTGGTCACCCAATACTTTGAACCACACGAGTTGGTCGTAGTATTAGGTGATGCTGAAGTTGGACAGGCATTTAGTGCTTTACCATTTGATCATTTGGTCTTCACGGGGAGCACCGCAATTGGAAAGCAGGTCATGCGTGCCGCAGCTGAAAACTTAGTGCCAGTTACATTAGAGCTGGGCGGTAAATCCCCCGTTGTGATTGCAGCAGATGCCAATATTCAAGTCGCCGCCGAACGCACTATGACGGTCAAAACATTTAATGCAGGCCAGATTTGTGTATCACCTGATTACATACTATTGCCTCAGGCAGCAGCTAGCGACTTTGTCACTGCGACACGCCGCTTTATGGCTGAAAACTTTCCAGCCATACAGCAAAATGATGATTACACTTCAATCATCAGTCAAAGACACTTTGAGCGCTTGGTAGCCCTTATCTATGACGCCAAAGAAAAGGGAGCAGAAATCATCAGCCTAGCTCCCGCTGGAGAGCCAGATTTTGATGCCATTACACGCAAGATTGCCCCTCACATTATCTTGAATGTCACAGAGGATATGTTAGTGATGCAAGAGGAAATCTTTGGCCCACTGCTACCAATCAAAATCTATCAACAGATAGATGAAGCGGTTACATATATTAATGCGCACCCAAGGCCTCTCGCCGCTTATTATTTTGGAAATGACAGCAAGCAGCATTCGTTTTCCATGAGTACAACATCAGGAGCGTTGGTGATTAACGATCTCATGACGCATGCTTCTATCGATACCTTACCCTTTGGCGGCGTCGGCGCTTCTGGGATCGGAGCTTATCATGGTATTCACGGTTTTAGACGTTTCAGCCATGCCAAGCCCGTAGTTGTTCAAAGTGAAGATGGCGCTTCAAATTTACGTTTACGAGCCCCATATCAACAGAAACATGCCATGTTGAAATCACTATTTATCGCTTAATAACACACACTATTTATTGAAACCCGCTGAGCGGGTTGAGGAAAAATACATGAAAATTCTAATGGTACTAACTTCACATAGCGAACTGGGTAATACAGGCCACAAAACTGGCTTTTGGTTAGAAGAGTTTGCGGCGCCCTATTACACCTTCAAAGATGCGGGGGCTGATATAGTGTTAGCGTCTCCTCTTGGTGGTCAACCGCCACTCGATCCCAAGAGCGAGCTTGAGGATTTTCAAACCGATTTAACCCATAGATTCAACCAAGATCTTACAGCTCAACACGCTTTAGCTAATACAGTGAAATTAGAGACGGTTAAGGCAGAAGACTATGATGCCGTGTTTTATCCTGGTGGTCATGGCCCATTATGGGATTTAACCAACTCAGAAGATTCAATTAAATTAATTCAAGCCTTTACGGCGGCCAACAAACCAACAGGATTTGTCTGCCACGCTCCCGCTGTCTTACGCCACGTGACTACACCCAATGGCGAACCATTGATTAAGGGCCGCAATGTGACAGGTTTTACGAATGGCGAGGAAGCGGATGTGCAACTCACCGACGTGGTACCGTTTTTGATTGAGGATGAGTTTATTCGTCTGGGAGCGAATTACCAAAAAATCCAAAACTGGGCGCCTTTTGTTGTAGAAGATGGCACATTGATCACGGGTCAAAATCCCGCCAGCTCTGAACCTGTAGCCATCGCTCTATTAAAGCAGTTATCTGATGTATAGAGATGAGCACAGAACATTTTGCTAAGTGTTTTTAATACTCTGGACAGGTATTAAAGCCCTCACCACCGATAGTGAGGGCTTTCATCTTCGCTAATAATTAAACTTGAGGAGTTAAGACGACAGTTGCACCACGCCCAGTGTAACTAACTGATACGGCATAAAATGTGCAAAAATCAAGCTCAACCTAGCTTAATTTTGTACCCATTTCGTGCCAAACCTGCTAGCACAACATGCTTTTGATGATTTTTTGTTATTACCATCGTAGTTAGCCCATAGATGCTGATAACAGACTCGTTTTGCGTGTATCTAGATAAACATTCAACAACGTAACAATTTTATCACCATGAGTACGACGGGTAATGCCGCCTAGAAACAGCAAAGCCGCAATCTAATGTGCGGCTTTGCAGAGCAAGACATTGGGGAAATTAGGCGTATTTACGTACCTTTTTTAAGGCGATTTGTTGCTTCAATGCCGATAAATGCTCGATAAACACTTTACCGTGTAAATGATCAATTTCGTGTTGCAAAACAATGGCTAAAAAGTCGTCGGTTTCGATTTCAACCGCTTTGCCTTGTCTGTCTAAGGCGGTGACTTTGACCTTTTCGAAACGGCTCACTTTGGCGCGGTAACCTGGGATTGAAAGACAGCCTTCTTCACCCACATACTCGCCAGACTTTTCAACAATCTCTGGATTAATCAGCACTAAGGGTTGGTCACGGGTTTCGGATAAATCGATCACAATCACCGCATCTGTACTGCCCACTTGGGTAGAGGCCAGACCGATACCATCGTCAGTGTGGTACATGGTTTCGATTAAGTCATCGATAAATCCCTGAATTGCTTCTATATCTTTTACGGGTTGCGCTTTGCGTTTTAGACGTTCATCGGGAATTGTCAGAATATCGAGTACAGCCATGCCTGTTTCATCTCTTATGGAGTCAAAAAAATTGGCGCCATTATGAACTATTCCTGTGTTTTCTCAATATTCAAAACTAAATAGTTTAATAAAAATCATTACAATCGATTTTTTAGATTTAAATTACGGCTTTTCAAACTAGCCTCTATTTCACTTGGCCTTTGTTTAACGCTACACTGGCTCACCTTTTTCATGGTTTTATTTGGCATCATCATGCGGTTTGCAAAAGATAAGTCTCCACTTTATCGCTACTTAGAGCAAGATAAGGCTAATACGCCAGACGAGTTAGACAATACACAAGATATACGAAGTCATGCCCTATCACCCATGGCGAAGATTTGGCAGATTGTAGCGATGATCCCGCCCGGCAAAGTGAGCAGTTATGGTAAGATCGCCGATTTCGCAGGGTTACCAGGACGCGCTCGCTATGTATCCAGGGCTCTCAAATTGGCCCCCGAACATTTGTCACTTCCTTGGCATAGAGTACTCAATAGCCAAGGAAAAATTTCCTTCGAAAAACATTCAGCCTCCTTTCAGGAACAGATGGAATTATTGCGCCTTGAAGGTGTAATGGTGAACTGTGGCAAAGTGAACTTGTCTGAATGTGAGTGGCAACCGGATATGGCAACCTTAGTGATGTCAATCCCGTTCTAATTTAATATATTGATCTAAAAACTATTTATTCCAATATAAACTCGGTTATAAACACTTAAATTTGATAGCTGAGCCATAGGATAAGCAGTGTTAGACGCTTTCTGTTTGCGATATAAAGGAGCATTAATTGCGCACAATTCCAACGTTATTCGTGAGTCTCGCACTCACCCACAGCGTATTTGCGATGGCGGCGCCAACGCCTTTAACGCCTCAAACTGCTGAATATCAAGTTAATTATGGTGATGTTGAACTGGGTAAGGCCAAGTATCAACTGCCAGCCATAGAGGATGGCGTCTATAAATATCGCTTCGACAGCGATCTTAGCCTGTTATTACTGACCGATGTGCGCCATGTACTGAGTGAGTTTGCCCAAGAGGGCAATCAATTATTACCCCTGCGCTATTTGCATGAGCGCCAAGGTGTCGGTCCGAATTTTATCGAGCAAACCGCCTTTGCCAAGGGGCAAGGGATGATCCATACCCGTTATAAGGATGAAAAAGGTAAATTCCCCTTCGAAGGCGATATTTTCGATCCGTTAATGGTGCAGCTGCAGTTTCGACTCGATATCAGCGCTGGCAAAGAAGTGCTTGATTATAAAATGATTAAATCTAACGAGCTCGATGAGTATAAGTTCCATGTGATTGGTAAGGAACGGATGACAATTGAAAGCGGCAGTTATGATACAGTCAAAATTGAGGTAGTGCGTGACAATCATAAACGCCAAACCTTCTTTTGGATGGCGCCGGATTTAGCCTACCTCCCCGTTCGTCTGACGCACTTTGAAAAAGGCAGCAAACAGCTAGATATCAAACTGCTTAAGTATCATTTCGACGATGTGCCAGTTGAAGCCGCGCCCGCTGCTGTTGATACTGAAGTTCCGACGGAGCAGAAAGTACCTAAACTTCTCGGCACAGGCGCGAATTAAGCCAGTTACACATTTATCGCAATTTAAGATGGATTTAGCGCTGTTTCTAAGATGCCGTAACAGCACAAAAGGCCAAACGTGAGTGACTCCGTTTGGCCTTTTGTGTCTTATTGAATTCCGTCAAAGTGCAATGACTGTGACAGCGCCCCAATTACAAATCGATAAGCAGCTCACCTAAGCGGAACAACTTCCAATTACCGGGTTGCATCACCTGCCAGTCTTCGTTTTCGGTTAGCGGCCGAGTGGCAATTACAGTCACGACATCGTGTGGCGTGGTTTCTTTATCAAAATCAATCACTACATCGGTATCAAGTAATTTTGCCTTGCCAAACGGCGCCGTGCGGGTGATGTAACACAGATTATTACTGCAATAACTCATCAAGTATTCGCCATCGCTGAGGATCATATTAAACACACCTAAGGCACGGATCTCATCGGCCAGCGTTGCCACAAATCGAAATACCGCTTGCATATCTTCAGGCCGACGATCACCAAACTTGGCCGCGATTTGCTCCAATATCCAGCAAAAAGCCAGCTCGCTGTCGGTATCACCAACACTCTGATAACGAGACACCTGAAACTTCGCCTGATAGTCGCTTAACTGACCATTATGAGCATAGGTCCAATAACGGCCCCACAACTCACGGGTGAATGGATGAGTATTTTCAAGGGAAACACAGCCGCGATTGGCCTGACGAATATGGCTTATCACCACCTCGCTTTTAATCGGATAGGATTTGATCAATTTTGCAATGTGCGACTCACTACTCGGGCAAGCATCTTTAAAAGTTCTGCTGCCACGGCCCTCATAGAAAGTGATCCCCCAACCGTCAACATGGGGCCCAGTGACGCCACCACGCTGTGCTAAACCCGTAAAACTAAACACAATATCGGTCGGCACATTGGCGCTCATCGCCAGTAACTCACACATGTTTATCGCCTTTCTTAATCCAAATATCCACAGTTTTGCATTGTAACTAGTTGATGACATTTGTGGAATGATCAAAGGTGACAAAAAATTTAAACAATTGTTTGAAAAATACTTGTATTAAAACGGCCTTAGGTTTAACTTTTATGCGACACAGGTCAGACCACAAACTATAATTGTGATCGCAATCAATAAAACTCGTTATGACCTGTGATTGGCACTCGGTCATACTTAAGGAGAAATTACAGTGACTACCCTACTTTGGATCATCGCCATGATCTTAGTGCTAGGAGCCCTAGCTTACCTTCGGGTATCTTTGCTCACTGCCACTATTGCAGCCGCTGTTGTGATGACAGCCGGATGGACACTCGATGTTGTCGGCCCTATCTCTTGGATTATCTTCCTAGTGATCGCGATGCCACTCAATATCAGAGCATTTAGACAAAATGTTATCAGTCGCCCACTGATGAAAATGTACCGTGGCATCATGCCCGAAATGTCTTCAACCGAAAAAGAAGCGATTGAAGCTGGTACCACTTGGTGGGAAGCCGATCTGTTTGCGGGTAACCCAAACTGGAAAAAACTCCACAACTACCCTGTCGCTCGTTTAAGTGCCGATGAGCAAGCCTTCTTAGACGGTCCAGTTGAAGAAGTGTGCCGCATGGTGAATCAACACCAAGTATCACACCAACTTGCTGATTTGCCTGCTGAAGTATGGCAATACCTGAAAGATCACGGCTTCTTCGCCATGATCATCAAGAAAAAATACGGCGGTTTAGAATACTCAGCCTACGCCCAATCACGCGTACTGCAAAAGCTTGCGGGGTTAAGCAGCGAGCTGGCATCCACTGTAGGTGTGCCTAACTCCTTAGGCCCTGGCGAACTGTTACAACACTATGGTACGCCAGAGCAGCAAAACTATTACCTGCCACGTTTAGCCAAAGGGCTAGAAGTCCCTTGTTTCGCGTTAACTAGCCCAGAGGCTGGTAGCGATGCCGGCTCTATCCCTGACTTTGGTATCGTGTGTAAAGGCCAATGGGAAGGCGAAGAAGTCTTAGGTATGCGCTTAACCTGGAACAAGCGTTATATCACCCTCGCCCCTGTTGCGACTGTATTAGGCTTAGCCTTTAAACTGCGCGATCCTGATCACCTGTTAGGCGATAAAGAAGAGCTGGGCATTACCTGCGCGCTTATTCCTACAGACGTTGAAGGCGTTGAAACGGGTCGTCGTCACTTCCCGCTGAACTGTATGTTCCAAAACGGTCCTACTCGCGGTAAAGACGTATTCGTACCATTAAGCTTTATCATCGGTGGTCCGAAAATGGCTGGCCAAGGCTGGCGTATGCTGGTTGAGTGTTTATCTGTTGGCCGTGGTATCACCCTGCCATCAAACTCTGCCGGTGGCGTCAAAACCGCGGCGTTAGCAACTGGTGCCTATGCGCGTATTCGTCGTCAATTCAAACTGCCTATTGGTAAGTTGGAAGGGATTGAAGAGCCAATGGCACGCATCGGTGGTAACGCCTACCTGATGGATGCCGTGACCTCATTAACCACCACAGGTATCGACTTAGGTGAAAAACCTTCAGTTATCTCGGCTATAGTGAAATATCACCTGACTGATCGGATGCAGAAATGCGTTATCGACGCCATGGACATCCACGGTGGTAAAGGTGTGTGCTTAGGCCCTAACAACTACTTAGGCCGTGGCTATCAAGCGGCTCCGATTGCGATTACCGTTGAAGGCGCAAACATCCTGACACGTTCGATGATCATCTACGGTCAAGGCGCTATTCGTTGTCATCCTTATGTATTGGCCGAAATGGAGTCAGCGTTTGATACTGAGTCTGGCCAAGGCTTAGCCAACTTCGATGCGGCCATCTTCGGTCACATTGGTTTTGCGACCAGTAACTTTGTCCGTTGCTTCTGGTTAGGTCTGACATCAAGCCGTTTCTCTAACGCGCCATACTCAGATAAAACCAAACGTTATTATCAACATATGAACCGTTTCTGTGCTAACCTTGCCCTGCTATCAGACTTGGCCATGGCAACCTTAGGCGGTAACTTAAAACGTAAAGAGCGTATTTCTGCCCGCTTAGGCGATCTGTTAAGCCAGTTATACCTCGCTTCTGCGACCTTAAAACGTTATCAAGATGAAGGCCGTCAAACCGACGATCTACCACTGGTACAATGGGCGGTTGAAGATGCTCTGTACAAGTTACAGGCTTCATTAGACGATTTACTGGATAACTTCCCTATGGGTCTGGGCGGCGTATTACGCGCCATCATGTTCCCATTTGGTCGTCCACTGAAACGTCCAAGCGATGTGTTAGATCATAAAGTGGCCAAGATAATGCAAACGCCCTGTGAAAGCCGTGATCGTTTAGGTAAAGGCCAATTCTGGACTAACTCTGAGCACAATGCTGTGGGTATCCAAGAGCAAACGCTGAAGGATATTCTGGCCGCCGAACCTTTATTCGACAAAGTCTGTAAAGCCAGTGGCAAACGTTTACCTTTCATGTGGTTAGATAAAGTCGCTGCTGAAGGTAAAGCCTTAGGCGTACTAAGCGACAGCGAAGTACAACTGTTGGAACGTGCCGAAATCGGCCGTATGAAGTCTATCAATGTGGATGACTTCGACCCAGCAGAGCTGCGCCCTGAAGTGATTTCTACCACTTCACAGGAACGCGCAGCTTAATCGCTAAGCTGTACTAGCTAAGCGGTACTAACTAAGCCCATCTAAATAAACAAAAGGCACTACAATCTAGTGCCTTTTTTATTTTCGTCTCACTTAACTGGCTTATCCCTTCGCAAATACCAAGCTCATCCTTAGCTAACCTTGGCCTTGCCTATTATCCCTTCACCAACGTTTCATCCGATGTGTTGATGTTATCTTGTGCTTCAACCTCAGGTTGCGTTTGTTCCGCCGCCTTGATTTGCGCTTGGAGCTCAAGTCGTTGACGTTCAGCTTCTGCTTTCTCCTCGGCCTTGGCTTTCGCAAGGGCCGCTTCTTCCGCCGCTTTGGCCTGTGCAACTATCGCCTCTTGCTCTGCAATCGCCTGTTGGATTTTCGCTTCTTCAAGGGCTTCAACGGGCAATAAACTAATCAACTCAATGCCGTTGGGGAATTGGTTGTTATTGCCTGACACAATCACAACTTTACCTTCTTTGGTTAGATACACTAACGGCAATGCCGTTTCGCCATAACGCTTGCGGAAATGCTCGAAAGTGAAGTTTTCAGTTAAGTTAGTGACTTTAAGTTGCGCTCCTTTCGCCATTTGACTAGCGATTTTGGCATAGGAAACCGTATCACCAAATAAACATAGCCGCTGTTTGTAAGACTCAGACAATTGATGGCGCGCGCTGCCCTGCTCGGCATTATTAAGGCCAAAAACCTTTTTAGCGCCTAATACATCTTGAAAATAAAAGGTCACTAGCGGGTTTAACTGCCTATAAGGCGACATGATCAGCACGCGGCCAATCCCAGTTAGATCCATATAGGTTTCAGCATGTTCCGAGGCAGGGTTACCAAAATAGACCGGAATATTGTCCATCCGTGCAAGGCGAATATTATCCCAGTTGCTGTCGGCCAGCAGCACTTTGACATCTTTGCTTTTTAAGATTTTTGCCAGCTCGCGGGAAAACTTGGAGGCACCAAAAATTAATAATCCTTGCGCCGAACCCGACGTAACCCCAAGGTATTTCGCCCAGCGGCCCGCGGTTAGGCTTTGGATCACCACTGTGCCGATAATGATTAAAAACACTAAAGGTACAATGGCTTCGGCGCCCTGCACATTGTTTGCCTCTAACTTAATGGCGAATAATGAAGACACGGCCGCCGCCACAATCCCCCGCGGAGCAATCCAACATAGGAACCACTTATCGGCCTTTGATAATGACGTGCCTATGCCAGATACCCAAATACTAACTGGCCGTGCGATCAGCATGGTCACAGCGAGTACACCAATTCCGCCCCAGCCTAAATCCATCATGGCATTCGAGTCTAGTCTGGCGGCTAACAGGATAAATAATGCGGAGATCAGCAGAACTGTCAGTGTTTCTTTAAATTCAAGGATTTCAGCAATATCCACGCCGCGCATATTCGCCAGCCAAATGCCCATCACAGTCACGGTGAGTAATCCCGATTCTTCCTGCAACAAATTTGAGCCGACGAAAATCCCCAGCATGAGGGTTAATACTGCGGTATTACGTAAATAGTGTGGCAATAAATTGTGGCGGATCACTTGGCCAATTAAGTAACCCGATGCAGCGCCTAAGCCTAAGCCAAGTGTGAGCATAGAACCTAGTGCATAGAGTACATGGCTAGTTTGATTGCCAGATACCGTAATATATTCAAACACTAATACCGCTAGCAGCGCGCCAATTGGGTCAATCACAATCCCTTCCCAGCGTAAAATACTCGCGAGCTGCGACTTTGGCCTAACGCTGCGCAGCATTGGTACTATCACAGTTGGCCCCGTGACCACCACCAACGCACCAAATAGCAGTGCAACTTCCCAGCTAAAATCCAGCAGGTAAAAAGTGGCAACACTGATACAGCCCCAGGTGATCACCATGCCGATACTCACTAAGTGAGTCACCATGCGGCCATGATCTTTAATCTCTTTAAAATTGAGGGTTAATGCGCCCTCAAACAGGATAACGGCAACGCCTAGGGAAATAATCGGAAACAGTAAATCCCCAAATATTGCATCGGGATTTAACACTCCAAATGCTGGACCTAGTAGTAAACCACAGAGTAGTAGTGGTAAAATTGCAGGTAATCTCAATTTCCAACCAAGCCATTGACAAAAAAGCGAAAGCACGCCGATGAGTGCTAGCATCCCAGTGATTTTTTCAACCATAAAACATCCTTTCGTTAGGTGAGGCATGCGATTGTGGATTTAACCTAACACGCTTTTTCATTCAGGAAAATAAACGGTTAATGATAACAATAGCAGTAAAAAGCACGCTCTAGTGATGCAAATAAGTTAGATGATATTCAACTTTATTCACATACCAAGGGAGTTCGAAGGGTTACATTGCTATATAGGAAACACGAAAGCGACAGAGAATAAAGTTGCAGTCTATTCAGCAAGTTGGGATAAGTTAGTGATCGAATAAATATGTAAGATCTAAATGCCCACAAATGTATCTTGAGTTAGAGATTAGCTAATTTTAGTTTTATTTGCTCATCGGGTAGCTTATTCAATATTTCATCGGGGATTCTGCCGTGATATTTAGTGGCATAGTGTGCCAAGCATAATAATAAGGCTAGATTATGTTCAACATTACTCACCTCAGGCTCTGCGCTGGATAAAATGTTGTCACATAAGGATTCGCTATACCCCCAAAGCGTTAAAAGATAGGCTGATATAGAGACGATGAGTTTTCTCACTGGCCACTCCGTAAACTGAGTCGCAAACGAATCTTGCCAAATACGAGATGCCAAAATCAACTCACCTATTGACGACATCAAAGCGGCAATAAATAGCTCTTCTTGTAGACTCTTTTGTAAATTAAGTGCTTTAGCGATTTTTTGAGCGTTAAGCGCTAACTGATACGCATGTTCGTTAATTCTACTCTGTGCAGACTTATCAATAATCGACGTCGCCGATTGCTCAATGGCGATGGAACTAATAATAGCGCTAGTTAAATCCACCCCTAAGCGTTTGATAGCCTCTTCAATTGACAGTGTTGTGCGGCTAAAACCCAAAAACGCGGAGTTTGCGAGTTGTAATAATTTGGCGGTAATAATTGGTTCGTGGGCAATAAGATCAACGATATCGGCGGCTTCGGATTGCTGATTTAGAAGCACTTTGCGGACTTGTTGCACTATGTCTGGCAGAGGTAGTAATAAAGCACTTGCGCCCAACATTGCTCTAACGTCTTGGGAGAATGGCAATTTATGAACCCGTTCTACTGAGGTCAGAAGTTGTACAATATCCTGTTCATTGAAGGGTTTACTCAATACAAAATGAGCCGTTTTGCCCGCTTTGCATACTACTTCCTCTGTCGTGTCACCTGTAAGTAACGCTCTAATTGCCTGGGGATAATGTTTTGAAACCTCAACGAGTACCCTATCGCCATTAACATCAGGCATTAAATAATCGCAGATTATAAGATCGACATTAACATCATTAGCAATAGATTTTGCCCAGTTTAGGCCATCCTCCTCAGTCCAAAACTGCCAATCAGGTCTCAGTCTTTTCGCTAGCCGCAAGAGAGCTCTAAGCATAAAACTGTCATCATCAACAAAGAGTACATTAAACATAACTCTCTCCTAAGCCATTGTAGCTGAAAGACTTTCAAAAGAAGCCAATAGCGCTAAATACTCCTCTTCAGATTGCGGTTTAGAAATGCAGTATCCTTGCACTACATCACAACCTAAGGATTTGACAATATTGAGTTGGTCCAATGTTTCAATACCCTCGACAACCACTTTCATGTTCAGATCATGTGCTAACCTGACCACATTAGCCACTAAACTTTCAGTATTCAAATTACTTTCAATATCGAGCACAAGTGAACGGTCAATTTTTAGTACATTAATAGGTAGTTTACTCAAGTAACTCAAAGATGAATAACCGGTACCAAAATCATCTATCGCAATACTGATACCGAGTTCAGCAATCGCCTTAAGGGTGATCGCGCAATCTTCAAGGTTATTAAGCAAAAAAGTTTCTGTTAATTCAAATTCTAAATCTGTCGGTGAAACGCCTGTCAGCTGAATATGATGCTTTATCCAGTGAATAAAATCAGGCTCAGTTAACTGTCGACCAGATATATTAATTGCCATTTTTCCAAATTGAATGCCTTCACTCCGCCATCTGGCCGCAGTAATAAAGGCCGTTTTGAGTACCCAATAGCCAATATCCACCATTTGGCCATGTTGCTCAGCTAAAGGAATAAATAACGCAGGTGAAACCATCCCAAATTCGGGGTGCTGCCAACGAATGAGGGCTTCACAGCCGGACAAATTATATTTGGCAAAATCAAATTTTGGCTGAAAATGCAGAAAAAGTTGACGCTGTTGCACCGCATGAAATAACGCCTGATTTAATGAGATCTGGTGTTTTTTTCGTTCAATAGCTTGCTGATCATAACGCATGAACATCCGGACTGAGTCTTCTGCCATCATCAGATTACCCAGTAATAAATTATTCAGAACGGCTCGAGGCTCATCACCATCGTCGGGTATAAGACAGTAACTGACAGCATAATCCAACTTAGATGAGGTCAAATTAGCTTTACCAGTCACGGGGTCAATAATTGAAGCGGCCTTCTGTAAAGCGTCCATCTCGGAGGTAATATCAGGTAAACAAAGCACAAATTGTTCATTCGCTAGTAGTGCAAGCTCCCCTGCCGTACCAGTGGAATTAAGTAGCTGTAATGCAATATGCTCGATAGTCCGCTGCGCTTCTGAATAACCAATCATGCGGCTCCAGAGTTCAAAACTTTTGATCTTGATAACAACGAGAACCATAGCTCTGCGAGAATTGAGATATTGTGTTATCACCGAGATAAGCTGCTGATAATTAAGCAGCGAAGGAAGTTCAAATGCCGTGTTTAGCAACTCTCCATCAGTCACGGGATTTAAACACAAAACGACCCCAGAAGGACCAGCTAAACGACAACTCACTTCTAATTCAGTGTGATTCAATAACCTAATAGATACACTCTGACCGATTGCTAATGCCTGTTCCTGCAAGGTTAACCTATCTGTTTCAACCAAAAACTCATCAAGCAAACGTCCCTCGACCAAGGTTGAACCCAAGAGCTTTGTCGCCGCAATATTAGCATGCACAATTTGATTAGATGGGGATATCTCGAGTAAGGCATCGGAACTAGCCAACAACATTTTTTGGGATTGGCGTTGAAAAATCTGTTTGTTGTGATGCGTAAATGCATTCGCTATTTCTTCAAGTAACTCGTTATCTTCCCAAGGTTTTTGCAGAAAACGATACGCACTACCCGCATTAAGTAATGATTTCACCGACTCAAAATCTGAATAACCACTAATGACAAGCCCGACGACTTCAGGATATAAGCGTTTGATTTTAGAAAGTAACAGCCCTCCATCCATATAGGGCATTCTAAAATCGGTCAAAACAACTTTACAATCATAAGTGAGTAATAGGTTTAACGCTTCTTCTCCACTTTGAGCTGTCTTTACCGAATAGCCAAAACGAGTTAATAAGCGTTTTAGGGCCTTTAAAATGCCAACATCGTCATCGACTAGTAGTAAAGAGTTATCCATTGTGGCCTCTAGCTTAAGAGCATATTTACTCTGTCCAATAGATCATGATTATCAAAAGGTTTTGCTATCGCATCATCCGCACCTAATCTAATCGACTCTGCTAACTCTTTAGGTGAAAGCCCTGATAATACTAAAATTTTAATATTTGCTAACTCCGGTCGCTCTCGAATAAATTGGATAACTTCAAAACCATTCAACCCAGGTAAGGACAGGTCAAGAAGAATTAAATCTGGCTTTTCAGCAATAATTTTCACCCCAGCCTGAAAACCATCCTGTGCCGATAAAATTGCAAAGGGTGTTGAATGGAGTGCCCGCCTGAGTGCATTTCGCATCGATAATTCATCATCAATGATAAGAATAGACTTTTTATCAGCCATTAACTCATTATTATTTGAGGCTAAAAAGGCTTCTGGCATTGGCATGTTTTGTTGATGTAGAAAACTAATGAAGTCATCAACCAAGACTCGATAATTACCCCGTCCAGGTAATTTGTAACCTTTTAATTGACCTTTAGCGATCCAGCGACTCACTGTGCGTTGATGAACATCGCAATATTGAGCAATCTCGCTTGGCTTGAGCGTTTTCATGCTCTCGTACCCATGATTATTCTTGCTTAGTTAACACTTATAGCATAATTTTAATCTATAAGACAAATAGGACAAATGCGATAGGTGACTTAATGCCAACCCCATCTGAAAGCACTCTGCCATTGATTTTGTGTGTAGACGATGAAGCCAGTATTCTAAAATCGCTACAGCGGCTTTTTATCGGTAAGGAGCTGCAGCTTTTATTGGCTGATAGCGGGAGCCAAGCTTTAGAGTTAATGAAGCAGCATAGAATCAATGTCATTATCACCGATATGCGCATGCCGAATATGACGGGGGCAGAATTTTTAGCTAAAGCGGCGGTATTACAACCAGACGCTTACCGCATTTTAATGACCGGTTATGCTGATCTTGCCTCGACGGTCTCTGCAATCAATCTTGGAAAAATCCACAGATATGTTCAAAAACCTTGGGATAATCAAGAACTATTAACTGTGGTTGACGAAGGATTAGCAATGTACCACTTAATTCGTCAAAACAAACAACTTACTGCCAAGGTAGCCGCACAAAACAAACAGTTAAAAGAACTCAATAACTCCCTTGAGGAAACCGTTCAAAAACGTACAGAACAACTTAAGCAAACACTATTAAAATTCAAAAACTTAGCAAGTGAACGACAAAAAGATGAAGCTGCTACCTTAGAGGTACTCTACAATATCATCGTGAGTTATCCACCACTCAGTGGCGAACTGGCCCGTAAAATCAGCGCCACCTGCGAATATCTTGCAAATGCATTGCAATTGCCCGCAGAACAGGTAGTTACGATAACAAAAGCGGGCTTATTTTCAGAAATCGGTAAAATCGCGCTCCCCACCAAAATAGCTGAAACGGCATATACCGACCTCTATGATCGTGAACGTCGTTTATTTAATGAACATCCATTACATGCCGAAGAGATCTTACTGCCGGCGATACATTTAAGCGAAATGTCACTCATCATCGGCAATCAATTAGAACGCTTTAATGGCGGTGGTGAACCCGCTCAAAAAGCAGGCGTAGACATCCCTCTTGGGTCACGAATATTGGCAGTAGCGAGAGATTTTTGGCTGCATGTTGAAGGCCGATACGATGGTAATAAAAAAAGCATGGCTGACGGCTTTGACGCAATAAAACTACGCCAGGGCAGTTATTATGACCCAGTGATAGTCAACGCTTTGTCAATTTTAGTCACTTCCGAAGAAGTAGACATAGCAAACAAAGCAAGAAGAGGACTACAAGTGAGTGCACTCAAAGCCGGTATGAAATTAAAGCAAAACTTATACAATCTTAAGCACATACTGCTGTTACCTGAAGGACATATACTAACCTCTGCTTCACTTGATAAATTATCAAAGTATCAGCTAAAACATAAGGAGCAATTGTTAGTTGAAATAGAAACAAACTAAA
>NZ_JAKZGV010000109.1:0-1322 GCF_022557375.1 Shewanella sp. MM_2022_3 | reverse complement strand
GGTATAATTCTTCTTTCACTTTCAATATTATTTGAGAGAGCAAGTTCAAATTTTTTACTTAATGATATTAATGAACTACTAGAGTCACATTTACTACCTTGGTTTTACAGATTTATTACCCTTATGAAAGAAAATGCAAGTACTTTATTTTATCGTTCTATTGCAACACTCTTAGAGCAATTTATTTATTTTTGGGAGCAAGAGCTAGAAATTGATGTTAATTATCCAAGACTTTATAAGTAAAGTTTTGGGTAAAATATTTCAAACACATTTAATCGTACTGATGAGCACAATCCAACACGCGACACATATCACACAATACCAGATTGGCGTGACTTTTATCGCATTTTTACATTGAAAAAATAAAGATGGTACACAATACATGTTTCATTGTGTACAATATTATTGTACAAAATTAAGGTATCAAGTGATAACAGCAAGAAGGTAGATAGATGTGCATCGCAACAGTAAGAAAGCTATTGTCTACAAGAATGGTGCCAGATCAAGCCATTGAATTAATAGTTAAAAGTATTTACTCAATCAGCTTAAGCAAAGGGGAGATACTTGATCTTGAACCCTCTCAAACATTTTTAGTGTCTGTTGATTACGGGCTTATTGGGGAATTTTTCCATTTCGGTGAAGAGAGAGAAATTTGCAGTAGTTTATTCACAACTGGGACAATCATTCCTTTCAAAAGGAGTGCTACATACTATAGTGGCGAATCCTCACGTTTAGAAGCATTACAGAATTCATCTATCTTTGTTGTACCAAGAAAGTCAAACTTTATTGAGAATTATTTAGATTATTTAGATATAGCCGCTGATGATATTTATAAATTTTTTGTTTCATATTCAAGAGAATTAATCTTATTAAGAGCAGCATTAAGTGCGGAGGATTATATGATTTTTTTTATATTAATTTATTGTACTTCAAGCTGTAAATTTAACAAAAAATCATATATCACTGCCGACTTGTTAAGTAAAGTTACTGGATGCACACGTCAATATGCAAATAAAGTTGTTTTTAATTTATGTTCATTAGGAGCCCTGAACAGAGAGTCTGGAAAGTTTTTTATTAACAATAAAGAGTTACTAATAGATAAGGTTGACCCACTCCTTTATAAAAAATTTTACAAACCATGTTGCTCAACAATTCTGGTGTGATACATGTGCTATCGATTTATTAAGTTTGTTGACAACAAAAATCAAATAATCAACAACCTTAACGCCATTTTGTCAAAGAGTGATAAGATTAAAAAGATTTTATCTGGAAGAATTACAATTAATGATTTGAATTATTTTATTATATCGTTGGTATACGAG
>NZ_JAKZGV010000108.1:0-1389 GCF_022557375.1 Shewanella sp. MM_2022_3 | reverse complement strand
TGCTTGGTGACAATAGCATTGTGGTCCCACCTGATCCCATCCCGAACTCAGAAGTGAAACGCAATCGCGCCGATGGTAGTGTGGGGTCTCCCCATGTGAGAGTAGGTCATCGCCAAGCGCCTAATTTCATCTATTGATGATAAGAAATTGCTGATATGGCTCAGTCGGTAGAGCGCATCCTTGGTAAGGATGAGGTCCCCAGTTCGATTCTGGGTATCAGCACCATTATAGTCTAGTGTCATGTCCTAGATAAAAATTTGCTTGGTGACAATAGCATTGTGGTCCCACCTGATCCCATCCCGAACTCAGAAGTGAAACGCAATCGCGCCGATGGTAGTGTGGGGTCTCCCCATGTGAGAGTAGGTCATCGCCAAGTGCCTAAATAAACACAAAAGCCCTAGCCTAAACCGCTAGGGCTTTTGTGTTTATACGCTTCGCGAAAAACTACCTCGATATCGGTCAATAAATGTTCCTCCAATCTCCAATATTGACACTTCCACCATCCATGGCGGTCGCCCCGCCGCTAAGCGGGTTCCCCCGCTACGAAGACAAGCTTCTTCGCGTTCAATCATGGCTAATACCAATCCGCATTAAAGCTCAGCCATCTTCGCCTATTCCCGAGAGTACATCTTTATCACGCGTTTTGTACAACTGATAAAGCTGTTCCATGCCTGGCTGCAGGCATCCACTATGTCCTCATATCCTTTAAAACAGCGATTGGCGAGATAATGTTAGCGCAGCCAACTCCATACCTGTTTGATGGGGTTTAGTTCTGGGGAATATGGCGGCAGTTTGAGGATCGACAGGTTAGGGATATCAGCAGCAATGTCATTGGTATGCCAACCCGCACCGTCCATTACCACGACTGCATGGCGGCCAGGTTTGGTGCGTTTTGCAATTAGCTCCAGGTGCTGGTGCATGATGTCCTTATTGGCGAATGGCGTGATGATGGCTTCAGTTTCTCCTGCTGCGGGACAGACTGCGCCGAACAGGTGCACATATTCAAACTGCTGCTGTTTTAGCGCTCTTGGTCTACTGCCTTTAGGGGCCCAAAGGCATGTCGTTGTATTTTGCAGGCCGAATCTGGCTTCGTCCTGAAACCAAATATCAATCGAGACTAAAAAAATCAGCCTCACAATTAACTTTGAATACGCACAGCTGTGAGTTCTTTTAACTTAAAGTTGAGTAATTAATTATTTAATCTAGTCATTAAACCTTCTCAGTGTGGATAACTCTGGGTATAACAAGTGTGTAGGCTGTGCCTAGCTTGGGTGTAACAATCTATTTGAAAATTAATCATAAAAACCTGAAAAAAGCGCTTGCACAAAAAGTTTCGCTGCCTATAATGCGCATCCACTGACACGGCAGACAGCGAAAGCGAATGCGGTT
>NZ_JAKZGV010000107.1:0-1427 GCF_022557375.1 Shewanella sp. MM_2022_3 | reverse complement strand
AGTAAATAAGAATGAATTTGCTTAGAGAAAAATTCTCGAGACTAGAAAAAACTTCTTGGCTCAGGTTGTTTGTTAGAGAGGTTTATATTAATCCATTTTTGGGTGTTTTTAAGTTCTTTTATTTTTACTTTTATTGTTTTTATATTAGTTATAAAATTTTCGGGGTTGGATTAAAACCAAAAGTTTTTTTTACAGGTGATATTTTTCCTGTACACATAAAGAAAGAAAAAACTGCAAGAGTAACTTATAATTGCAATGTTCCTTTGATATTCGAATCATGGTGTGGTGGACGTAATACGTCAGCTTTGATTTTGGAAAGCAATAGTCATTTTCATTTAGAAAATGAGTTTAGCTTAGGTGATGGTGTAAAAGTAGTTCTTTCTAAAAATGCTAATCTAAATGTTTTAGGTGCATTGAATTCATCTTCAGGTATTACAGCTGAAAGTGTAATTATAGTATGTAAAAGTATTAGTTTGGGGTATGACACAATTCTTTCATGGAATTGTTATATCACTGATAGCTCACAACATAAAATCAATGGTTCTGAAAAAGTTGAGTCTGTTTTTATTGGTAATAATGTATGGCTAAGTGAAGGTGTTACTGTTGGTCCTGGTGTTACGATAGGTAATGGTTCTGTAATTGGAGCTAAATCATTTGTTAACAAAAGTATTGGTGAAAAAGTTTTTGCTGCAGGTTGTCCAGCTAAAGTTATATCTGTCGGTATATATTGGGAAAGGTAAATGAGAAAAGTATCATGTATCTTAGTAAGTTATAATCATGGTTTATTCATCCGTGAAAGTTTAATGGCTTTTTTTAATCAAGATACTAACGACTTTGACGTTGAATTTATAGTATCTGATGATTGTTCGACGGATAATACGGTTCAGATTATTCAAGAAGAACTTTCTCATTTACCTCTAGGTAAAAATATTAAGTTTTTTGCTAGAGAAAAAAACTTGGGATTGATAAAACATCTTAATACTGTAATTGAATCAGCAACTGGCGATTTTATTATTGTATCGGCAGCTGATGATATAAATTTCTCCAATAGAATACAAGTTGCTGTTAAAGCAATGATTGATAATAATGTCTCTTTAATATGTTCTGATGGTATTATCATTGATCAAGATGGAAATAAAAAATCACGTTTGTTTGCCTCGACAAAATCTGCGCCAACCCTTGAAAAGATATTTCGTAGTGGACTAATTGGTCTTCCTGGGGCAGGATTTGCGTTTAGAAAAGAGATTTTTACAGAATTTGGCCCCTTGCCTTCCAATATTGAGAATGAGGATGACCAGTGGCCAGTACGTGCTTTATTAATGCGCGGAATATATGTCATTAATGAGCCACTGTTTTATTATAGAACCCATGATAGTAGTTTATCGGCGTGGTCATGGTCAAACTCAACTACAGATGAAATATTAATT
>NZ_JAKZGV010000106.1:0-1513 GCF_022557375.1 Shewanella sp. MM_2022_3 | reverse complement strand
CCAATGCAAAATTAACTATTACAATAGTGAAGTATTTCAAATCCCCCATAATCCACAAGCCAAATAAAAAGAACACTCCTAAATTTCTAAATTTAGACCATGCGAAATAGTTTGCTGGATATTCTTTACATGCAAAAAAAGATAGCAGTTTAAAATTAAACGAGATAGCAATAGCTACATACACTAGGATCATACTAAGTAATAATATGAGCAATTTAAAGCTAAACACATTCATCCATGTGAAAATCGATTCATACCAAAATTCAAGCCTAAAATCAACGGCAAGACCGATAGCAACAGATAAAGCCAATACAATGCTCATACCCAATATACTAATTTTATTCATACAATTTCCTTAAGATAAAAATCGTGGAATTCCATTTCACACAAGGATAAATAGAGTTAACGATGGGGATTAAAATGTGAATGAAGTTGCTTGATTCGCTCTGGGATCAAATCCATTTTATTGTCGGTGTTTAACTCATCACAATTTTCAGCGACAACCCGTTCTACGCCAGTTTCATCAGTAAAATAGAGTTTTTCGCAGTCGCATCTCAGTTTAGCGATGAGCGGCTTTTCCGCTTTAGCTTGGCGAACCTCGGCAACCCAGCAGGAATCAGCACAACCGCAGGAATGATAAATCAGCTTCTCACCAGAGACAGGCCAATCCAGCTGATATTCGCCAGCCAGCGCATTGCCCACACATGTCACAAGAGCAAACAATACCAATAATAGATATCGAATCATTTTTAATCATCCAAGGCTTATATGAGTTCCTTAAGGACTAAGCATTAAACCACCTTACTTAATGCTTAACCCAAGAAGAATCAAAATGTTACGACCGCGCCATTAACAATGGATGTCCATTTTATTCGCATTTTATTCTGCGGATTTAACAATGGGTGTCCAATTAAACCTGTAAATTACCTCTTATGGTCAACAGTGCAACATCTTTTTTATTAATTTGACGATTAAGTTTACTTAAGACTGATTGCTGAGTCTCTGGCGTCCAAAAAATCTTTAAACATTCTCTTGCTCGTGTAATAGCTGTATAAAAAATACTGTGAGTAATGTCATCTTCATTAGCATCTGTAATAACTATTTTTACAGAGTCATATTCTAAACCTTGAGCCTTATGTATCGATACTGCATAAGCAACTTGAAATGGTACTATCATATTCAAGTCATCATCGTCGTTGTCACTAGCTTCATATCCATAGTCATATACAGAAAAACGAACGACAGAGTCCCTAATCCAAGTCAACTCTGTACCAATAACATCAAAAGAAGTTAATGGCCTATCCAAAATAACTTGAAACTGTATCTCACCTTTACTATAAAAAATGTCATCTATCCAACCTTTCAAGTTATTATATACAACTTTTTTAAAACGTTCTGAGTCTGAAAATAAAATAGGATCTCCTATTTTATATGTAGCATCTTTCCAAACAACTGATTTACCGACATTACTAGCCTGAAGAAAAAGATTTATATTATTTATACCATATAGCCC
>NZ_JAKZGV010000105.1:0-1625 GCF_022557375.1 Shewanella sp. MM_2022_3 | reverse complement strand
ATTATATATTGCTCTTTATCAACGGCATTATTTATTTGGAGTGTAAAAGCTGCACGTTTACTCCTTGCATTATATGTTAATAATGAGCAATTAAGAAAACAGTCATTGCAACATCAACTATCTTTTAGAGTCGGATTATACACAGCAATCCCTGCAACATTACTGATTACACTTGGTCTCAATGGACTGACGAGTTTAGAACTTGTGAAACAAATGGTTCATTATCAAAATGAAATTAACTCTCTTAAGGACAATATTGAGTTAAAACTAAAAGATTACATCGTAAAGATTGAAACTATTGTTAATACAACAGAAAAACAAGTTACCAAAAACACTTTAAAACTTCTTGTGGAACAATCTCCAGAATTTATATCTTCACTTGTAACAGATAATAATGGTATTGTTAGAGATTTCTACAAAGTTGATGCAAACACAAACAACATCGGCAACTTGAGCGTTGCAGACCGTCCCTATTTTTATTTGGTAAAACAAACAAAAACGTCTTTTATAAGTGATACCTTCAAAGGAAGATCACTCGGAGATGATCAATTATTTGCTGTAAGCACACCTATAATAAGAGAAAATAAATTTGATGGTGTACTACAATTAGCAATAAAACTTAATTCATTACTGACATTATTTGATAAACATATTGATAGTATTTCACATCGTATACTCATAGATAAATCAGGAAGAAAAGTATGGGGAAACAATGTAAGTGGTGATATCGGCAGTGTCTGGACTCGACCTAAAGATAGCGAGCCGATGAAAGATACATTTCTAAGAAAAAGTATATTCAACCCACTTAATCCTATTACATTTAGCAAAGATGCGCATCACTTTATCATCAATGAAAAAATAGGTTTAACTGGTTGGGAGTTATATTTTTTCATTGACACGAACGATCTCTTCATAAAACTTTCAATTTATTTTTTTCTTGCACTAGCCTTAATCACTATAATATTAGAAACATCTGTTAGATTATCAAAAAGATTTGTAAAAAACTACACACAGGCATTAGAGCAATTGGTAGATTACACTCAACAATGGGATGGCAAAACCTTAAATAGCAAAGCATTGAATCTGACTCAATCGGCGCTTGAAATTGACACTTTAGCGCATAGCTTTATAAATATGCAACGACGAGTAACTGGTGCTCACAACGCAACAATATCATCAATGAATGAGGTAAGACTTCTTAATGAAGAGTTAGAAGAAAGAGTTGAAAAACGAACAAGAGAATTAGAAGAAGAGCGCGATAAAGCAAATCATCTAGCGGCAATTAAAACTAGATTCCTTGCTAATATGAGCCATGAAATTCGTACTCCAATAACGATAATTAAAGGTTTCACTGAACAAATTTTACCCATTACCCATGGTGAAGTACATACTGCTCTTTGCAAAATTGAACAAAATACATCTCACCTTCAAAGTATAATTAATGACATTTTAGACGCGGCTAAAATTGATGAAGGAAAAATGTCTATAGCTGAGCAATCGGTTGCTATTGAACCGCTTTTAAACAGCTTAAGTGATGCATTAACTGTTTTAGCACATTCGAAAAATTTAACCACTCAGTTAGACATTAATCTATCAAATATTAAATATATAAAAACAGACCCTTA
>NZ_JAKZGV010000104.1:0-1633 GCF_022557375.1 Shewanella sp. MM_2022_3 | reverse complement strand
TTAGTTCTTCTGTTTTTAGTAACACTCCAAAACTATCAAAATATTCTGTAGCAATAATCATACCTTCAGATGCTGAGTGTCCTTCACGATTAAAGTAATGTTTTACAGAACTATTATCCGGTTTTTTTATTTGGATAAAATCAGATAGAAATGGATCGACATTAGGTGGAGTTAAACCTTTTAACTTGAACTTATCTGGTGGTTCTTTCCCATTCATAACATACCCTCCTTCATTTTCAGAATAAATATATCGCCACAACAATGGTTCACCTTTTATACCAGATAATGTGTCTGTTACTTTTTTCTCTACTAGATTTAAGATTCTACTGCATTGAACAGGAACACTTGATTGCACACTCATATAGTTTGAACTATAATCTACTCTCTCTGAAAATTTGAACTCACCAATAAGACCACTAGGGTGAGTAACTGACATTGTTTTGTTAGTCGGATATATAAGGCATGCGGTATTGAAGTTACCGCTCATGCCAGGAGGATATGGATGATACTGATTTATAAATAAATCATACAACCATTCTCTGCCATCAGGTTCAATTACTATATATTTATTGTTTCTAGTAAAATAACTCCACTTCCTTTCCCATGATGAATTCATATCTTTTAATGAAACAACTTTTTTATTGTTTATGTATTCAACGGTCAATATCCTACCATCGTTACTTTCCATTTTAGAAAGCCCGCCATTAGAGTAAGTGTAGTCAACATAGTTGCCAAATCTATCCTCAATCTTTCTTACGTAGAGTGATATAGTCTTTCGTCTAAGAATGCCATGATTTAAAACATTTACATTATCAGAACCACTGATACCATCTCGTTCATATAAATGTACTTTAGGATTGCTTATGAGATGTTCAAAATAATATGAAGTTCCATTTGGCGAAGTTGCCTTAAATCCTTCAAGATTGGTTTCGCCTGATATGTAACAGCTTATTTTCCACAGAGAGTTAGTTATGTATTTTGAATCAGAATATGCTTTACTAGAACTATTATGATTACTTTCTAGAAGTTGTTTCTTCCCCATATTCGGAATGGCAAGTGCAGAGCCAGTATGCTGGACACCAAAAATATGTGAACCTTTATCAGACCTTAATTGGCTTTCTGAGCAGTACTTTCCAATCCGCCAGCCATCCGCAAGAGTTGAATAGTTTGAACTAGTTGTATAACTATATTCAATTCTCGGGATATCTTCTTTCCACCCAGCGACATCTGGCATTGATGTATCATAATAAGTTTGGTAACTAAACGGTAGTTCTGAATTACCTGAAAGATGAGCATCATCACGCCTAAAAACAACTAAACCAGAACTTAGGTCGATTGACTCACCAAAAACTGAGGCAGGGTCACTAGCTGCCAGCGCTGCACTAGTTATTAAATACTTCTTAAGGTATTGATACTGTTGATTGCTACCTGTAAATTCGTCTGAGTTTGAACTTGGTATAAAACATAAAAAAATAAAAAATAATTGCACTCTAAATATAGTACTTTTCATAACCTATCCCTGAAAAAATAAGAAAGATAAAACTTACTCTTTCAATGTCAAATTAATATATAAACAAAGTTTTAACTATGCATCTTATTTTGAAAAAGTTAACCTGATATTTTCCCTAACGAA
>NZ_JAKZGV010000103.1:0-1956 GCF_022557375.1 Shewanella sp. MM_2022_3 | reverse complement strand
GGGTATTATGGCCGGAAGAAGAGATTTCCTTAAGTTAGCAACAGGCGTCACCGCCGCTATGGCATTTCCAATTAAAGCATCGAACGATAATTATGGAAGAGCTTGGGATAAAGAATTTGATATTATCATTATCGGCAGTGGTTTTGCTGGCCTGTCGGCTGCTTATTCAGCTCATAAAGCAGGAATAAAAAATATCATAGTGCTAGAAAAAATGGAGGCATTTGGTGGTAACTCAGCTATATGTGGTGGCTTGATGTGTATGCCATTAACACCGATGCAGAAAAAATTAGGAATTAAAGACTCCGCAGAATTAATGATCAAAGATATGCTTAAAGCTGGGCGTGGTTTTAATCATCCTGAACTATGTCGCACTTTAGCTACAGAAGCGCACAAAGCCTACGATATGCTGATGGAATGTGGCGTAAAGTTTCAAGACAAGGTAATTCGTCTCGGTGGGCATAGTGCTCCACGTGCACATTTACCCGAAAGTGCATCCGGTGGTGGCATTGTCGTTCCTATGCATAACTACCTTCGTAAGGCTGGGATCATATTTCAAAATAGAACGAATGTTGAAGAAGTCATTCGTGGCGACAGTGGTGTGACAGGTATTGTCGTCAGTGAAAAATACGATTTTAAGAGTGGTTCCAATAGAGGTCAATTCGCTTATAAGGCTAAAAAAGGGGTAATTGTTGCTTCTGGTGGATGGGGACAAGATCACCAGTTTATTAAAACAACAATGCCTGCATATCAGGAACTTGAAAGCACTGCTCAGCCTGGCGCTTCAGCAACCATGATTAAGTCATTATTGTCTATTCGAGCCCTGCCGGTAATGTTAGACATGTACCAGTTAGGTCCTTGGGCTACACCAGATGAGAAGGGCGCAGGCCCTGCGAGTTTCTTTGCGGATTATGCTTTTGCAGAAGGGATCGCAATTGACCCTAAAACTGGCGCGAGATTCATGAATGAATTAGCAGACCGTCGAACTCGTGCGGATGCGCAGTTGGCAGTATTGGCCTCAGGTACGAAAGAAAAACCTAATATGCCATTTGTATTTTGTGGTGAAGCAACGGCAAATCATGCTGAAGGTTTTAAAGCGGCTTACCGTGATGGTGCAATTAAAAAGTCAGAAACGCTTGATGAATTAGCTAAACGTTATGATGTTGATATTGATGCATTAAAAAATTCAGTAAATGAATGGAATGAGATTGTTCAAGGTAAAGCAAAAGATCCGTTTAATAAACCTTTAGATGAGAAAACAATTTTAAAACCTCCATTTTATTCAATCCGATTGTCACCCAAGTTACATTATTGCATGGGGGGCGTTGCTATTACACCTAATGCAGAAGTTATTGATTCTAACACTTGTGAACCAATTTCAGGCTTATTTGCTGCTGGTGAAGTTACTGGTGGTACACATGGAATGGACCGATTAGGCGGTTGCTCTTCTATTGATGGTCTCGTGTTTGGACAAATTGCAGGAAATCAAGCTGCGATTAGAAAAGTGTAATAGGTGATAATGATGAAATATATACATAAATTAGGTTTGGTTAGTGCTTTATTAATGACATCTTTATCAGCCTACACAACGGAGAATACTTTAAGTGGAGTCCCCATTAAAGAACATCATTTTAAGTTGATGGGAAAAGGTGGCAGTTGTAAAACATGTCACGGTAGCGGTATCCCGAATGAAAGACCAGATTCAAGTTTTTGTATTCGATGCCATGGTACAATGGACGAAATTCCAACGAAAGAAAATAAATACGATAAATTACCCCATGACTCTGCTCACTATCGGAATACATTGGAGTGTACAGCTTGTCATTCAGAGCATAAACCATCACATGCTATATGTAGTGATTGCCATATAGTGGAGTTTCCAAATTTAAAGTAATTCCAATTTAATAGACTCTATTTGTTGATTCTTAATTAAGCTTGATTCGAAAAATAACTAGGTAT
>NZ_JAKZGV010000102.1:0-2493 GCF_022557375.1 Shewanella sp. MM_2022_3 | reverse complement strand
GGTTTACATAATGAACTTACTCATCATCAGCACCAGCCAAAGAGCCCACTCCCAAAGCGCTAAAGTCGCGAGATACATAGCCGAGACCAGTTTTTTATCGCCCCATAGTGTCGGTTACGACGCTATCCATCACTTAGAACTTTGCCAGTTCAACCTGCCCTTTTGGGACGGTGAAGAAGACAACAAGGGCGAACATTGGCCTGAGATAGAGCAAAGAGTCGATGCTGCGGATGCCCTCGTTTTGATTACGCCCGAATGGGGTGGAATGGCATCGCCACTGCTTAAAAACTTCCTACTGATGTGTAGCCGTCAGGAAACTGCCCATAAGCCAGTGTTGCTGATTTCAGTTTGCAGCGGCATTAGCGGTGCTTATCCCATTGTGGAAGTCAAAATGAATGCACTCAAAAACAATAAATTAGTGCCGATTCCCGACTATTTGATCATCCGTAATGTCGAGAATGTACTCAACGCTACGCCCCAAGGTACGCGGGATATCGACCTCAGGGAAAGAGTGCAATATAGCCTGTTTATGTTGCATCAATACGCCCAAGCCTTAGCGCCGATACGCCAACGCCATATTCATCAACCCTACCCCAAGCAGCAGGAATACTGCTACGGTATGTAAGCAGCTTGGATGTGAATCACACTGACTAAAATCATTACAAGGAACGCATTATGATCCACTTAGAACACATCAACCTAGTCGTCGACGATATCCCTAAAGCACTCACGTTTTATCAAGCCGCCTTCCCCCATTGGCGTGTCCGTGGCGGAGATAAAGGGACTTGGTACGGCAAGCCGCGCAATTGGATTCATTTTGGCGATGATTATCAATACATTGCCTTTAGCGATAACGGTGAAGGGGAAAACCGCGACTTAACGGGTCATCAAATTGGCTTAGCCCATTTTGCTTTTGTCGTCAGTGATTTAGATGCAATCATCACCAGACTGACTCAAACAGGCTTTCCGATAGCAAAAGAGGGCATGGAAGATCCCTATCGCCGTAATATTTACTTTTTTGATGCCCATGGCTTTGAAGTCGAGTTTGTTGAGTATCTGAGTGATATTCCCGCAGAGCGAAACCGCTATTAAGCCATTCGCAAACTATGGTGCAGGAACGGGCGCAGGTACGATAACAGGGTATTTTGCGCCGTATCGCTACTGCGGACTTATCCCAAAAATCGTTACTTTACGCAGCTAACCCGCTAAACTAATGCGCTATCCAGCTTTAGATAATTAAACTTTTGATTAGTAAATAAGACATGACCACACCCTATTGTTATTCCACAACTTACATCTTAGATAAAGCGCATTTTGACGAGTGTTATACCCAGTCCGTCAAACCCGATCCCACTCTCAAACCTTACTATAAAGCCATAGGTTTCGGGCTCATTGGCATTGCGCTGATTTTTGCGGATGTCAGCCTCTATCTGGCCTATTTCTTTGTTGGGCTCGGGGTGATTGAAGCATTAAATGTAAAATACAACAAAGCGTGGTGGTTGATGCGGCAAATGATGAGCAAAGCCGCCAATAATGAAGTCACCCTTATCGTTGATGAGCAAGGTATCCACACAAAATCACAATATGTAAACGCTCAAATTCTCTGGACGGATATTTATCGTATTGTGCAAACGGATAAAGGATTCCTAATCACCCATAAAACAGGGACCAGCTATATCTCTAACCGTAGTCTAGATAATGCCTGTATTGCATTTATCCAAACCAAAATCTGATGTTGTAAGTTTTAATATTACTGACCCGTCAAAAATGCAAAAGGCTGAATGATTCAGCCTTTTGCATAAACTAAGAACTCAGTTAGACCTTAGCTTTAAGCTCGCCTATCGGTAAAATAGTGCGGCCATATTCATTATTAAGCACTTGCGCCATGGCAAAGTAAATTGCACTCGCACCACAGATAATCCCTTCAAAACCCGCGATGGTGCCAATAAGCGCACTGCCAGTAAAATCTCTCGCCGCCAGAAGGAAAAATAGAATCGTCAACGAAGCAAACACAAACTGCTTAGCCCTTGGATAACGTAGCGATCCCACAAACATAAAGGCTGTAAAAATTCCCCAAAGGGTTAAGTACCATCCCATAAAATAGGTTGGGCTCGCCGCAACCCCAGCATTTGGCATTAAAATAAGCCCAACTAAGGTCAACCAGAATAAGCCGTAAGAGGTAAAGGCGGTTGTACCAAAGGTATCACCACGCATAAAGCACATAATGCCCACGATAATTTGACCCAGTCCGCCATAGAAAATCCCCATAGCTAAGATCATCGAGTCAATCGGAAAGTACCCTGCATTATGAATGTTTAGCAGGATAGTCGTCATACCAAAGCCCATTAAACCTAATGGAGCCGGATTCGCCAGTTTTGTCGACACAGAAAGTCCCCAAAATGATAAGTAAATTTCAGTACAATAATTTGCACTTATAGTTCGATAAAAAGCGGCGAAGTTTAGATAACAACAAAGAAGATCACAATCTAAATC
>NZ_JAKZGV010000101.1:0-2524 GCF_022557375.1 Shewanella sp. MM_2022_3 | reverse complement strand
GTGAATTTTTTAATTGTTAATTTTGCAGCTGTTTTTGGTGGTCAGGAGAGATATGCGAAAGATATTATAGAGTTATTTAAGTTGGAAGGTTTTGATGTTTATTTTTTTGGTGGACCTGTAGAAGTTGGAAAGCGTTGTAATATTTTTTCTAATATTAAATTCGATGTTTGCATTTTGAATGGCAACAGTGCCTTGTATTCCTTAATTAAAAATCAATTTAATGCCGATTTTAAAGTTTATGTACAGCATAGTAACATAAATGATGGGCAGCAATCGTTTTGGCGGCGCTGGATTAGAAAAGTGTTGCTTAAGTTACTCCTGTTGAGAGTCAATGTAGTTGTTAGGGTTTGCAATAATGCGCTACCAGAATTTTACGCACCTGGCAAAGTAATCACTATTTATAATGGTGTTGATTTACCTGAGTATTTTCCTAAGGTCAGTTTGAGTAATAATGTAAACCTTTTAATGGTTGGAGCTGTTAATAAAAATAAAAATCAGCAACTGGCCATTGAACTGTTAGTAAAACAGCCTAATGCATATTTGACTATTGTCGGCGATGGTTCTGAGATTGACTCTTTAAAACGGTACGCAGAGCAGTTAGACGTTAGTGAAAGGATACATTGGACTGGTTTTGTTACTGAACTGGACAAATATTATCGGGATGCTGACTTTTTGTTAATGCTGTCTCATTTTGAAGCATTTCCATATTCTGTTTTAGAGGCTATGTCCAATGGTACTCCTGTTATAGCTGTTCCTGTCGGCGGTGTTCCTGAGATAATCAAGTCAGGTGTTAATGGTTGGTTAGTTGAAGATTACGGGGTTAATACTCTTGCTGAAAAGATCAATCAAGTATGCTCAGACCCTCAGCAATATATTAAAGTTGCAAGTAATGCTAGACGGACGATAGAGACTAGTTTTACTAAGCAAACAATGTTTAACATGCTTTTAACTGAAATTAAAAAAAGGAAAATATAATTGATGCGAGTCGGTGTGGATGTACGATGGATGCTTGGCCAAGTAAGGGGGATGGGGCGATACGCTACCCAATTGATGGCTTCTTTATCTAGTCAATGGATTGGTTTAGCACCTGCTCATTTGCAATCTAATAATGTGGTTAATGATACTATTTTCAAAGGAAATGGCTTTTTTCCATGGTGGGAGCAATGTGTTCTACCTTATTTAGCTAAGGAGAATAAGTTTGATTTTTTAGTTTGTCCGTATAATACAGGCCCAATTTTTAAGCCGTCAAATGTAAAGTTGATCTTGATTGTCCATGATTTAATTTTTTTCCGTTCAGTTAAGGAATTGCCGTTTTCTGTCTCTGCTTATCAAACGCTTGGTCGTTTTTATCGGAGGTTTGTGGTTCCGCGTGTCATTGGTAATGCTGATATTTTATTAACAGTCTCTGAGTTTACCAAGGAGGAACTTGTTCATCGATTTAAACTTGATCCTAATAGTGTGTTAGTCATACCTAATGCTATACCTGATGATTGGTTGGATTCGACACCATTGCCTCTTGAAGTAAGAAAACCTTATTTGTTTACCGTTGCAGGAGAAGCACCTAGCAAAAATGTCGAAAGACTAATAGAGGCTTTCGCAATTTATAAAAATTCACATGACGTGAATTTCACTTTAAAAATTGCAGGTATAAAAAAAGAGCATCATTCAAATTTTTCATTAATTGCACGTAAATTCGGTATTGAGAGTCAAGTGGAGTTATTAGGTTTTATATCGAATGATGAGTTGCGCAATTATTACCGAGAAGCTCATACTTTTATATTTGCATCTTTATTTGAAGGTTTCGGTATTCCGCTAATTGAAGCTATGGCAGCAGGTACGCCTGTTTGTTGTAGTAATACAACTTCATTACCAGAGGTTGTGGGTGATGCTGCATTGTTGTTCAATCCGACAGATGTGCATTTGATGGCTTCTGCTATTCGGTCAATGTTAACGATGAATGATACGCTAAGGGCTGAAAAAGTAGCGCTTGGTAGATCTCAGGTTACTTTATTTACTGAAAGTGCCGTTAATAAAAAAATGCACGATTTTTGGAGTTCGCTTGATGCAGCCTAAAA
Organism: Shewanella sp. MM_2022_3; assembly: GCF_022557375.1. Lineage (NCBI taxonomy): Bacteria > Pseudomonadati > Pseudomonadota > Gammaproteobacteria > Alteromonadales > Shewanellaceae > Shewanella > Shewanella sp. MM_2022_3. Next base: position 449 of record NZ_JAKZGV010000101.1, on the reverse strand, counting down.
AGAAAATTATTGTTTTAACTCCACGCTTTCCTTACCCTGTAATAGGTGGTGATAGGCTTAGAATTTATTTTGTTTGTAAAGAGTTATCTAAGGTTTATGACCTCACTTTACTGAGTTTATGTGAGACTCAAGATGAGTTGGACTTTACCGTACCGGATGATGGTGTTTTCAAACGTGTCGAACGTATTTTTTTACCGAAATGGAAGTCTTATCTAAATTGCATTTTTGCATTACCCACATCAGTACCATTGCAAGTGGCCTATTACAGCTCTAAAGCTTTCTCTAAAAAATTGAATGAATTGCTTCCTCTTCATCATGGTGCGCTTGCGCATTTGGTAAGAACTGGAGATTATCTGCTCGATAAGCATATACCAAAAGCTCTAGAGATGACTGATGCGATATCAATGAATTATGAGAGAGTTGGGCGTCTGGCAAAGTCTTTTAGTTTA
>NZ_JAKZGV010000100.1:0-2531 GCF_022557375.1 Shewanella sp. MM_2022_3 | reverse complement strand
TTACTTGACTAATCGTCATATCCCGTGTGTTATTAAATTGTGAAGCACAGCAGAACCTTAAGCTGTCGCCATCCAGTTTACGGGAGTGGTTTTATGCAGAAGTTTACCCTGTATGCATCGATTCTACCTTGTTGCCTATGTGGTCTAGTCAACCTAGCCAGAGCAGATGAGGCTTTGCCTAAAACGCCCCCCGAGGAAGCCCCAAAAAAGGTCAGCAAAATTGTCGTGGTGAACAACCCGATCTTCGACGAGTCAGATCCCGATGCATTTTTTATCCACCGTTGGGCGAACTATCTGCATATAAATACCAAGGAATATGTGGTTCGCGATAAGCTTACCTTTAGCGAAAACGATACGGTCACCCAAAAAGATCTCGATGAGTCTCAACGTTTACTGCGCGCCGAACCCTATATTCGTGATGCCAAAGTTTATACAAGTGAGAAAGATCCCCAAACGGATTCTCCCCTCGAAGATGAATCCATCATTATTGAAACTTGGGACAACTGGTCGCTACTGCCAACGGCCAGCTTTAGCAGCTCAGGAGGAGACACTCGTTACTCCTTTGGCGTAAAAGAAGATAACCTACTAGGTACTGGCATTCGCACCCGCTTAAAGTATCAATCTAACGAATCCCGCACTGGCTATAAGTTTGCCTTTGAGGCTCCCGTGAGTTTTATCGATCACGGCATTGTCGCCGCTGAATTTTATGATAATAGTGACGGCCAAGCTAAACATGTGTACGTGAGCAAGCCTTTCTATTCATTGAATACTGATACCATGTACTCGGCCGAGTTTTTAGATGATAGCCGCACCGATATTTTGAGACAAAATGGGCAAGAGGTGAACGAGTTTGCCCACACTGTCGATTATCTTAATTTGCAATATGGTTGGTTACTCAATAGAAGCAACGACAATCTGTCTCGCTTTATTGCTGGCTTTACCCAAGACAAACACGAGTTTGCCAATTCAGAGGTGTATCCCAACTCAGCGTTACCACAAGATAGGGACTTTATGTATCCCTGGGTTGCCTATGAATATGTTCAAGATGATTTTCAGATACTCAATAACGTGCACCTGATCCGTAATAATGAAGACTTTAACTTAGGATGGCATCACTATATCCAACTCGGTATTGAAACCAATGATATCGGCGACAATAGCCCAGTGGGTTACCACTTTAAATGGCAAACCAGTAAGGGTTATAAATTTGATGAACATCTTTGGTTACTGGAAATGGGCGCGACCAGCACTCTAGGCACCACGCAAAAAGACACTTTTCAGGCTAATGTACAAGCGGAATACTTCTATCAAATCAATCCAAAATGGATTGCATATGGCAAAGCTTGGGCAAGCCTGTCCAATAATACCTATCTCGATCTAACTCAAGGACTTGGGGATGAAACTGGAGTACGAGGTTATCCCAACGAATATCAACAAGGGGATAACCAATGGTTATTTACCGCCGAAATCCGCAATTATCCGAATATCAACTTATACCAATTAGCCGAACTCGGCTGGGCAGTCTTTGCGGATGTAGGCCAAGCCTCTGGCGGTCCCTTAGCCGACAATAACGAAGTCAACGGCCCACTCGGTAGCATAGGTATTGGCGCGCGGATTTATTCATCTAGATCCAGTTATGGCAACGTCGCCCATATCGATTTTTCGCTACCTTACACGGGGGGCGATTCAGTAAACAGTTGGGAATGGCGATTCTTAGTCAAACAAAGCTTTTAAGCTATTTAGTTGACAGAATATTAGCCTTAGAGACGCTATAAACCAGTTTAAATCTGGCCGATAAGAGCGATCCCTATGGCTCACTTTTAGTGATTTTTAAGTAGGCTATATTCTTCTAATCACTAAAGGGGGATTTATAGTGGTCAACAAAATTGGATTATCATCTCTGCTATTACTTCAGCCTTTAACCGCTTTTTAGTCGAGTATTTTCATTCTCAAGTTCATTTAAGCAAACCACTGACACTGTCCCGATCCCACTAAATTTAGCTCGCCATTGAAACCATCCACATCAAATATCTCATCAGTTCATAGCCTTACAGGTATTTCAATCCGAGGCGCATTAACGCAGAAAGAGTTATTCCATTTTAAGTCAACCCCACAGGAAGCAGGATGCCTTTGAGGCTGTCAGGTGTTCATTGCATGGTAAAGCGCTTATGCTGCGATCGAGGCATTTGGCAGAGCCCATTATGCCTTCAAGCCTTCACCTTGCCTAAAGTGCTTTGCTCTCCGCTAAATGAACAGATATTAAATACGATTGGTATGGTACATCACACAGTGATGCGCTCATAAATGAGAGGGATAAATGCTGTAAAACAGGATTCTGCGACAATTAAAATAGATAAACTCCAAAGACGAAAAAGCCCTAACATTGCTGTTAGGGCTTATCGAAATGTTGGCGGAGCGGACGGGACTCGAACCCGCGACCCCCGGCGTGACAGGCCGGTATTCTAACCAACTGAACTACCGCTCCTTTAACTTAACGTTTGCACATTAAGCTAAATTAGGCGCTTGGCGAT